>JAZODM010000059.1:0-12888 GCA_045596985.1 Clostridia bacterium | reverse complement strand
GAACCGGCAGGCAGGGAAATATTATTATAGTGCTTTGTTGGAAATTTAAAATTCCCGTATTCAACATCTATATCGTAATCGTAGCCGTTTTCACGCACGACATTCTGTGCAATGCTTTTATATATATCAAGATTTTTTATAACATCTTCTTTTTTTGTGAAGTCCGCACTGCTTTTTTCAAAAGAGCATCGCGCACCTTTAGCTTAAGAAGCTGGTCATAATCAGTATCACTGTTGGCAATTACGTGAAGCCTTACAATCTTTTGTGAGATTTCAGAGCTTACATTTGTCGAATATCCTATAAGAATAAGAAGTACCAATAGCGAAACTGCAATTGTTGTAAAAAATTTTTTCATCGGGCAACACCTCATATGAAAGTATTACCGCAATAAAGAAATTTTATACAGGAGAGCAAATATAAACTGTTTTGTATTTTTTCCACAACTCATTTTTTGCGTGACGTGCCTCATCATATGTGCGGAAAATTCCAAAGACAGTAGGCCCGCTGCCGCTCATCTGCGCGGTGATAGCACCAAGCTCCATCAGCTCTTCCTTGAGAGCAGATAAAATGGGATGCTCTGTTATGCTGACCTCTTCAAGAACATTTCCCATACCCTCGGCGATTGTATCTAGGTCACCGTCATGAAGTCCCTGAATAATTCTTTTTGTATCTGGGTGCTTATAATCTGAGCAGGAATCAATTTTTTCGTATACCGATTTTGTGCTGATAGAAAATGACGGTTTCACAAGCACAATGCTGCATTTAGGTATTCTGGGAAGTGAAGAAAGCTTTTCCCCAATTCCTTCTGCAAGGCGTGTTCCGCCAAGGATGCAGTAGGGAACATCGGCACCCAATTTTACACCGATTGAGCAAAGCTCTTTAAGAGAAAGCTTTGTGTTGAAAAGCGTATTCATAGCCTTAAGAACTGCAGATGCATTACTGCTTCCCCCGGCAAGACCTGCACCGACAGGAATACGTTTGAGGATATTTATGTTAACACCTGCCTGAATGCCGGTATGCTTAAAAAATTCCTCTGCAGCTTTATATGCTAAATTGTTGTTATCAATGGGAAGATAGGGTAGATTTGTTGAAAGCTCTATCCCGTGCTTTATCTGAGTTACGGTAACGATGTCAAAAACCGATACAGTCTGCATTACCATCTGTACGTCGTGGTAGCCATTATCCCTTTTACCGAGCACATCAAGAGACAAATTAATTTTGGCAAATGATTTTGCAACAGTTTTTTTCATAATACACCTCGAAAATAGTCTTCTATTTATTATAATTCAAAATAATAAAAAAAGCAATAGAATTTTATCAAAAGGAGAGAAAGCAATGTTTTACATCGGATGCCATCTTTCAGCATCGAAAGGATTTACCCATATGGCAAAGGAGGCAAAGAGCATAGGGGCAAACACATTTCAGTTTTTTACACGAAATCCCCGTGGCTTTGCCGCAAAGGATATAGATGAAAATGATGTTAAGGAATTTTTGCAGTTTACGAAGGAAAATAACTTCGGTAAAATCCTTGCACACGCACCATATACACTAAATCCATCTTCCGCAGATGAAAAGGTACGTGACCTTGCCTTGAGGATAATGGAGGATGATATGGCACGTATGGAATATATTCCCGGAAATCTTTATAATTTCCACCCGGGAAGTCATGTGGGGCAGGGCGCCGAAAAAGGAATAGAGCTTACAGCGTCGCTTTTAAATTCTGTTTTAAAAGAGCAGCAGACAACCACAGTTCTGCTTGAAACAATGTCGGGAAAAGGCAGCGAAATCGGCAGAAGCTTTGAAGAATTAAAAGCAATCATTGATAAAACCGAGCTTAAAGAAAAGCTTGGCGTATGTCTTGATACCTGTCACGTATTTGACGGCGGCTATGATATTGCAGAAAATCTTGAAAGCGTACTTGATGATTTCGATGAAATAATCGGTCTTGAAAGGCTCCACGCAATTCATTTGAATGATTCCAAAAACCCATTTGAAAGTCATAAGGACAGACATGAAAAAATAGGTGAAGGCTCAATAGGGCTTACAGCATTTTCCAATATAATAAATAATCCACGTCTTAAAAATGTTGTGTTTTTACTTGAAACACCAAACGAGCTTGATGGATATGCAAAGGAAATTGCAATTCTAAAGCATAGGAGAGTAGAACTCAATATATCTTAAACTTGTTAAATTTGTATTCTTTTTCTTTGTCGTCCTTGAAAGGCGTCAGCCTATCTTCGTCCTCCGCACAAAAATCATATCAAATTTTCCTGCGTTTAAACCATATCGGGTTCTACTCTCCTATGCTTAAAGAAAATTATATTGGATAAGAAAAAAGTGTTTCCTTTTTTTAGATTTTGTGTTAATATATAATTTAGGTTATTTTAAATATAGAATATTCTTTTGTTCCAGTCTTGACACGAAACATAAAGAGCTGTTATATTGTCAAAATAAGAAAGCCTTCCCCTTGAGGGGAAGGTGTCAGCGTTAGCTGACGGATGAGGTGGAAATGAATAAAACAAATAATTCTAAATTAACAGGTAATGCAAAGGCATTAAGAAAGAATATGACAAAGGAAGAAAGACATCTTTGGTATGATTTTTTGAAAGTTTTGCCCGTAACTGTTAATCGACAAAAAGTAATAGGCAAGTATATTGTTGATTTCTATATTGCAACATCTAAAATTGTTATCGAAATTGATGGCTCACAGCATTATGAGGACAAAGGTATGGAAACCGATGCACAAAGAGATGAGTTTTTAAACAATTTAGAAATAAGAGTATTAAGATATTCTAATTTAGATATTAACCAAAGATTTGAAAATGTTTGTCAAGATATACTGAATGAAATTAACACCTCATCAGTCACTTCGTGACAGCTTCCCCTCAAGGGGAAGCCTTTAAACCGCAAGTTTTAGATTTAATTCACATATTTTGATTATTTAGTTTGAAGGGAGCAGCTATGCAGGACAATATCAGAAACTTTTGTATAATTGCACATATAGACCACGGAAAAAGCACACTGGCAGACAGGCTTTTAGAGCTTACGGGAAGTATTGAAAGCCGTGAAATGTCAGAACAGCTTCTTGATAATATGGACCTTGAAAGGGAAAGGGGCATTACAATCAAGGCGCGTGCCGTAAGGCTTAATTATAAAGCAAAGGACGGCAAGGATTATGTTCTTAACCTGATTGATACACCCGGACACGTTGATTTTAACTATGAGGTGTCACGTTCTCTTGCGGCGTGTGAGGGTGCGCTGTTAGTTGTTGATGCATCGCAGGGAATAGAGGCGCAGACACTTGCAAACACATATCTTGCGCTTGACCACAATCTTGAAATACTTCCCGTAATAAATAAGATTGACCTTCCCAGTGCAAGACCTGATGAAATTGTAAAGGAAATAGAGGATGTTATAGGAATTCCCGCCGAGGAAGCACCGAAAATCAGTGCAAAGAACGGTATTAATATTGAGGAAATCCCCGAATATATTGTAAAGAATATTCCTGCACCCAAGGGTGATGTATCACTTCCTCCGCGTGCGCTTATATTTGACTCCTATTATGATTCGTACAAGGGTGTAATTGTTTACGTACGTGTTATGGAGGGTGAAATAAAGCCCGGTATGCGTATCCGCTTTATGGCAACAGGCGGTGAATTTGACGTTGTTGAGACGGGATATCTTCATCCTAAATGTATGATGCCCGCATCTTCCATTAAAGCAGGCGAGGTTGGCTACATTGCGGCAAGCATCAAGACTGTACGTGATACTCAGGTGGGCGATACGGTGACAGATGCGCAAAACCCTGCCACAGAGCCTCTTGCAGGCTACAGAACGGTTAACCCAATGGTTTACTGCGGTATTTATCCTGCCGACGGTGCAAAGTACGGCGATCTTCGTGATGCTCTTGAAAAGCTGCAGCTTAACGATGCTTCTCTTTCGTTTGAGGCGGAGACAAGTGCGGCACTCGGTTTTGGTTTCCGTTGCGGCTTTTTGGGACTTTTGCATATGGAAATTATTCAGGAAAGGTTAGAGCGTGAATTTAACCTTGACCTTGTTACAACAGCGCCGAGCGTTGTGTATAAGGTGCATAAGGTAACGGGGGAGGAAGTTTTCGTTTCAAACCCGACCAATCTTCCCGAGCCTTCCGAGATTGACTATATGGAAGAACCGCTTGTAAATGCGCATATCTTTGTTCCGCAGGAATATGTAGGCGCAATTATGGAGCTTTGTCAGGATAGACGCGGTAATTATATTGGTATGACATATCTTGATTCGGAGCGTGCTGACCTTCATTACGAGCTTCCGCTTAATGAAATAATTTACGATTTCTTTGATGCTATAAAGAGCCGCAGCCGTGGCTATGCATCGTTTGACTATGAAATGGGTTCATATGTGAAGAGTGACCTTGTAAAGCTTGATATTCTGCTTAATGGTGATGTTGTAGATGCACTGAGCTTTATCGTACATTCTACAAAGAGTTATGCACGCGGAAGAAGAATTGCAGAAAAACTGAAGGAAACCATCCCGCGTCAGCTTTTTGAAGTTCCTATTCAGGCGGCTATCGGCGGAAAGGTAATTGCAAGAGAAACCGTCAAAGCTATGCGTAAGGACGTTTTGGCAAAATGCTATGGCGGTGACATAACAAGAAAGAAAAAGCTTCTTGAAAAACAGAAGGAAGGTAAAAAGAGAATGAGGCAGGTCGGCAGTGTAGAGCTTCCGCAGGAGGCATTTATGTCCGTTCTCAAGCTTGATTGATATGATTTATATACACATACCGTTTTGTGTCAGAAAGTGTCTGTACTGCGATTTTTATTCCGTTACCGATACAGAATTAAAGGATGCGTATACAGATGCAGTTATAAAGGAGATTGTTTCCTTAAAAGGACTTAAGACAGATACCGTCTATATAGGCGGAGGAACACCGACAACGCTTGGTGATAACCTTTTAAAGATAGTTAAGGCTGTAAAAGAAAATTTTATTTTATCAGGGGACTGCGAATTTACTGTGGAGGCAAATCCAGGCACAGTAAATATAGGTCTGCTTAAAAACCTTTACTCCTTTGGGGTGAACAGAATAAGCCTCGGTGCGCAGAGCTTTAATGATAATGAGCTAAAGGCACTTGGAAGAATTCACAATTCAAAAGAGATTTTTGAGAGCTGTGATATGGTAAAAGAGGCGGGCTTTAAAAATTTCAGCCTTGATTTAATGCTCGCAGTGCCAGAGCAAACAATGGACAGCCTTTCATACACACTTGAGTGTATAGAAAAAATAAATCCGCCCCACGTGTCAGCATATTCGCTGATAGTTGAGGAGGGAACGCCGTTTTACGATATGGACTTAGCTTTGCCTGATGAAAATACGGAACGTGAAATGTATTATTATGTGACCGAAAGGCTTAAAGCTAAAGACCTTTACAGATACGAAATATCAAATTTTGCAAAGCAGGGGTTTGAAAGCAGACACAACACGGGTTACTGGACAGATTGTGAGTATTGGGGCATCGGCGCCGGTGCACATTCGTATAATAACGGCGTGCGCTATCAGAACGCCTCCGATATAGTGCGTTATATAAATGGTGAAGGACACAGGGAGGATGTTATCACGATTTCTGAAAAAGAAAGAAAGCTGGAGCTTTTTATGCTCGGCCTTCGAATGACAAAGGGCGTTTTATATAACGGAGAATTTCCTGAAAGGGTAAATCCGCTGATAGAAAAAGGACTTTTGGAAATAAAGGATGGACATCTTCGCCTGACAATGCGTGGATGTGACCTTGCAAATCTTGTTTTTATGGAGTTTTTGGATGATTGATTGCAGAGAGTATGCCCTAAAGCTTATTACATTTCGTGACAGAACGCAAAAGGAGCTTCGTGATAAGCTTACACAAAAGGGTTATGATGAAAATACAGTAGAAGATGTAATTGCTTTTCTGGAAGAATACGGGTATATAAACGATTTTAAATATTCACAGCATTTTATAAACGATTGCGTTAACCTTAAAAAATGGGGCAAAATCAGAATACGAAGTGAGCTTTTAAAGCGTGGGGTAAAGCGTGATGTTTTTGAAAGCATACTCGAGGAGACTTTTGCTGATGGTAGTGATGATGCTTTAATTAATCAAATTCAAACCCGTTTCAAAAATTCTGATTTGGGAAACATTAAGGAGCGCACAAGGATTTTTAACTTTTTTCTAAGGCGTGGGTACTGCGCAGAGGAAATTAAGGGTGCGCTAAACAAAGCCTGTTCGTTCAAAAATATTGTGACAGAGGAGTATTTTTAATGGCAATAAAGGTTGGTTTTGTATCGCTGGGATGCAATAAAAATTTGTGCGATACTGAAAATATGATGGGCTTACTCGCTGAGAGTGGTTTTGAGATAACGCCAAACCCTGATGAGGCACAGGTGTGCATAGTAAACACTTGCGGATTTATTGAAAGCGCAAAGCAGGAGTCGATTGACACAATTTTGGAAATGGCGCAGTATAAAGAGGGCAACTGCACCCTTCTTGTAGTGTGCGGATGCCTTGCACAACGTTATGAAAAAGAAATACGTGAAGAAATGCCCGAGGTTGATGTGATTGTCGGTACAACGGCAATCGAGGATATTGTTACGGCAGTTAAGGAAGGACTTCAAAATCAGAAAAAAACATACATATATGATATTGATAAATGTCTTGGGGAGAACCTGCCGAGAATTCGCACTACACCGCAGTATACGGCATATCTTAAAATTGCAGAGGGGTGCGACAATAGATGTACGTACTGTGCTATTCCATATATAAGGGGTAAATACCGCAGCAGAAAAATGGAAGATATAATTTCTGAGGCAAGGGCGCTTGCCGAGGACGGCGTGCGTGAGATTATTGTAGTTGCACAGGATACCACACGGTACGGAATTGACCTGTATGGTGAAAGAAAGCTTTCGGAGCTTTTAGAAAGCTTATGCGAAATCCCTAAAATAGATTGGGTAAGAGTTCATTACTGCTATCCCGAACAAATTGATGAAAGATTGATAAAGACAATGAGAGAGCAGGAAAAGATAGTAAAATATCTTGATATACCTGTTCAGCACGGATGCGACAGTGTCCTTAAAAGAATGGGCAGAAAAACTGATGGAAAGAGTATCCAAAGCCTGATTGAAACACTGCGCAGGGAAATTCCCGATATAACATTACGAACAAGTATAATAACAGGCTTCCCCGGTGAAACGGAGGAAGAATTTGATGAACTTTGTGCCTTCCTCAAAAAAGTACGTTTTGACAGAGTTGGTGTGTTTGCCTATTCGTGTGAGGAGGGAACACCTGCCGCAAAAATGAAAGACCAGATTGATGAAGAAATCAAGGAAAGGCGCAGAGATATTGTAATGGAGCTTTGTCAGGAAATCTCGCTGAAGCGTAATGAGGAAATGCTCGGCAAAACTGTTCGTGTTATTACAGAGGGGTTTGAAGATAATCTTTATTACGGACGCAGCGGCGGTGAAAGCATTGAAATAGACCCCAAAATATATTTCGGGGCACACAGAGAGCTTGATGCCGGAGATTTTGTGTGGGTTACAATTAAAAATTGTGATATATATGATTTATATGGAGAAGAATGTGAAAGGACGGATTTAGAATGAATTTACCAAACAAGCTTACAATGGCAAGAATAATAATGGTGCCGATAGTAATGGCTGTTATGCTGACAGGTCACAACATCTGGGCACTTATAGTTTTTGCAATAGCATCAATCACAGATTTTCTTGACGGATTTATTGCGAGAAAATATAACCTCGTATCATCATTTGGGAAGATTATGGACCCGCTCGCAGACAAGCTCCTTGCGTTTGGTGCGCTTATCTGCTTTATACAGGTAGGTGTAGTATCTGTATGGGCGCCTATGATAATTATTGCACGTGAGTTTTTTGTAACAAGTATGCGAGTTGTTGCCGTTTCAAAGGGGAAGGTTATTGCCGCATCCTGGTGGGGTAAGATAAAGACCAATGTGCAGCTTTTTGCAATTATATTTGCGCTTTTGATTTATACGAGTGAGCCGATGATTGCAGGCGGACTTATCTGGGTAGCCGCAATCTTTACTGTTGCAAGCTGGATTGCATACATTTTTGAAAATATTTCAGTGTTTAAGGATTGAGAATAATGCAGCCATACAGAAGGGTTTGTGCGTACATAAACAGTGACGCAGTTATACATAATATTACAAATATAAGGGCGGCAGTAAAGCCAGGAACAAAGCTTATGCCCGTAATGAAGGCAGATGGCTACGGCCATGGAGCAATAGATATGGCACGTCTTACAATGCCATTTGCCGACTATTTTGCCGTTGCAATAATTGAAGAGGCTATACATTTACGTGAAAACGGCATAGATAAGCCTATCCTATTACTTGGATATACCTCGCCTGAATTTTTTGAAACGGCAATAAAAAATAATATTACTGTTACAATTTTCACCCTTGAAGATGCAAAGCTGCTTTCAAACACGGCACAAAGGCTTAATATGACGGCAAAAATGCACGTGGCGGTTGATACAGGTATGCGCAGAATAGGCTTTACACCTGACGAAAATAGTGCAGATATTGTAAAGGAAATTTCAGAGCTTAAGGCAGTAAACCTTGAGGGTGTGTTTACGCACTTTGCAACGGCTGATGAAGCGGACAAAGGCTTTGCATTAATGCAGGCAGAATTATTTGATAACTTCAGGAAAATGCTTGAAGATAGAAATGTTAAAATAGATATTTATCACGTTTCCAACAGTGCGGCAATTATGGAGCTTCGTTCCTTTAACTTTGATATGGTGCGCCCCGGAATTATACTCTACGGACTTTATCCGTCTGATGAAGTGGACAAAAATACGCTTGATTTAAAGCCGGTTATGGAGCTTGAAACACACGTGGTATATGTTAAGGACATTAAAAAGGGCGACACTGTAAGCTACGGCAGAACATATATAGCCGATAAGGATATGCGTGTTGCTACTATTCCGGTAGGATATGCCGACGGATACCCGAGATTAGCCTCGAACAAGGGACGGGTTATAATTAACGGAAAATATGCCCCGATTGTCGGCAGAGTATGTATGGACCAGTTTATGGTTGATGTTACTGATATAGACGCTAAGGTTGGAGATGTTGTAATCCTGATAGGGCGTCAGGGTGAATGCAGTGTAACTGCAGACGAGCTTGCAAAACACGCACAGACAATAAATTATGAGATTGTTTGTGGGGTGAGTAAGCGTGTGCCCCGTGTTAAGCATAGGAGAGCCCAGCTCAATATGCCTTAAATTTGTTAAATTTGTATTCTTTTTCTTTGTCGTCCTCGAAAGGCGTCAGCCTGTCTTGAGATGAGCTATCCTATGCTTGAGAGGTGATTGTTTGAAAAGCAAAACAGTATTTGTATGTAAGGAATGCGGTAATGAGTCTGCAAAATGGATGGGAAAATGCCCGGGTTGCGGAACATGGAATTCTATGATTGAAGAGGTTATAGAAAAGACCGCAGATGCAAAAATAAAGAAAAGAGTTTCCCCTGTTCTTATAAAAGACGTATCTACAGAAGAAGGGGAGAGATGCCCTGCCGGCTCAGGCGAGCTTGACCGCGTGCTTGGCGGCGGTATTGTGAAAGGCTCCCTTATCCTTTGCGGAGGTGAGCCGGGAATAGGAAAGTCAACTCTCTTACTGCAGGTTGCAAAATTTGCTTCAAAGGATGCAAAGGTTTTGTATGTTTCAGGCGAGGAGTCGGACAAGCAAATCCGTCTGCGTGCAGAAAGGCTTGGCGCAGTTTCAGACTCCCTTTATGTTCTTAATGAAACAGATTTAGAGTCAATAATTTCTGCGATAGAGGTTTTAAAACCACAGACAGTTATTGCAGACTCAATACAGACGCTTTATTCACAAAATCTTACTTCTGCACCGGGAAGTGTGGGGCAGGTAAGAGAATGTACACTTAAATTTATGGAGCTTGCAAAAAGCAGCGGCATAACTGTTTTTATTGTAGGTCACGTCACCAAGGAGGGTGCTATCGCAGGGCCGAGGGTGCTTGAGCATATGGTGGACTGCGTGCTTTACTTTGAGGGCGAACGTCACCAAAGCTACAGAATAGTACGTGCTGTAAAAAACCGTTTCGGCTCTACAAATGAAATCGGTGTGTTTGAAATGACGGATAAGGGACTTATAGATGTTCCCAATCCTTCACTGATGCTCCTTTCGGGAAGACCTGTGGATGCCCCGGGGTCAGCAATAGTATGCTCTGTTGAGGGTACAAGACCGATTTTAGCAGAAATTCAGGCGCTCGTATCAAAAAGCAGCTTTGCCATTCCGAGAAGAATGGCGACAGGTGTTGATTTTAACAGAGTTTCGCTGATAATGACAGTTCTTGAAAAACGGATGGGACTTAATTTAGGAAATCAGGATGCATATGTTAATGTGACGGGCGGTATACGTCTTGATGAGGCTGCAACAGACCTTGCGGTAGCGTGTGCAATCGCATCAAGCTTTCGCAATCAGCCTCTGCCGTCAGATATGGCGTTTTTCGGCGAGGTTGGCCTGACGGGTGAGATACGTACTGTTACTCAGGCAGCACGCAGAATAGCAGAGATACAGAAAATGGGATTTAAGCGTTGTATGCTTCCGTTTGACTGTCTTGGAAGTATAGATAAATGTGACGGGATTGAGCTTATCTCTGTTCGCTCGCTTTCAGATGCACTCGAATATATCAGGGAGTGATAATATGGGTAAAACTGTCTTTATAACGGGTGCTTCCCGTGGAATAGGTGCCGCGGCGGCAAAGCTTTTTTATGAAAACGGATATAATGTTGTTATTAATTATAATAACAGCGAAGAGGCAGCAAAAACTCTTGCCGCACAATTACCTGGCGCGCTGCTGCTGCAGGGTGACGTATCGCGCGAAGAAGATGTTAAAAGAATGATTACTGCTGCAACAGAGCGCTTTGGGAAAATAGATGTGCTTATAAATAACGCGGGAATATCCTATGTAAATCTTTTGAAGGATACTTCTCTTTCAGATTGGGAAAAGCTCTTTAGTGTAAATGTAACGGGCACATTTCTTATGACAAAGTATGTGTCAGAAAATATGATTTCAAATCATAGTGGAAAAATAATTAATATAAGCTCTATCTGGGGAATAAGCGGAAGTAGCTGCGAAAGCTGCTACAGTGCAACAAAGGGTGCTGTGATTTCATTTACAAAAGCACTGGCGAAGGAGCTTGGCCCATCGGGAGTAACAGTGAACTGTGTTGCACCGGGCTTTATTGATACCGATATGAACGCTGATGTTACCCCTGAAGATACAAAGGCGTTTTGTGATGATACACCGCTTGGCAGAATTGGTACGCCCGAAGAGGTTTCAAAAACACTGCTCTTCCTTGCGTCAGAGGGTGCAGATTTTATCACAGGTCAGATTATAGGTGTTGACGGCGGCGCGATAATATAGCTTAATATCCGATTAGTCACAAAAATAATCCTTCTTCATACAATGATAATGGGTAATGCCCATAAATTGTATAAGGAGGATTTTTCTATGGAAGAAAAGCTTACCGGCTCCTTCGGATGCAAGGAAAAGGTTTGTATACAGACCGATAAAATATATGATTCGTGCAGAAGTAAAGAATGCATAGAATGTATGCGCGTGTACTTAACGGAAACGGGGCAGGAAATAGTCGACAGAGCAATTGATATTAAATGCCGAAAATCAGAAGTCATCTGGGTATTCAGTGATGTTGAAAAAATGCCCTTTAACAGAGGTTATTACACAGTAGACCTTAACTTCTTCTTCCGCATATCTCTTGATGTTTACACAGGCGTTTCCCGCCCCGTTGTTGTGGAAGGTGTTGCAAGCTATAACAAAAAGGTTGTTCTCTTTGGCAGTGAGGGAAGTGCAAAAATCTTTACATCACGCTATAAAGAAGATAGCTTCGACCCGCAGTTATGGCAAAAAACCAATATGCCAAAAGCAGTTGTGGAAACCCTTGACCCGATATGCTTAGGTGCAAAAATTGCCGATGCAGGGGATAACTGCTGCCGTTACGGTGATGACGATGTTGACGTATGCAATATTCCTGATTGCGTTTCAAGAGTGTTTGAGGACAGATTTGTAAATGCGCGTGACAATCAGCGCAGAGTGTATGTATCGCTTGGACTTTTCACAATTATTAAGCTGGAAAGAAATGTTCAGCTTCTTATTCCTGCGTATGACTTCTGTATTCCTGAAAAAGAGTGCGTGACAAATTCCCCCGATGACCCGTGCGAAATCTTTGCAAATATTAATTTCCCGGTTGATGAATTTTTCCCACCGGTAGAGGGTTGCCTCTCTGACGATAACAGCCATTGCAATTGCTGTAATGAGGATGAGGAATAACTTAAAAAACTGTCTTGCAAAATGCAAGACAGTTTTTTTTAAAATTTTTTTACTGATTTATTGTATAAAAGGTTTTTTTGTGCTAAAATTAGGAAAAAAGAAAAATAAGGCAGGCGGTATTTATGGCAACAAGAATTGGAATATACGGCTACGGAAACCTTGGAAGAGGGGTAGAAGCTGCAATAAAGCAGAATGCTGATATGGAGCTTGTGGCGGTTTTCTCCAGAAGAAATCCCGACAGTGTTAAAATTAATACAGACGGCGTTAAGGTTTATCCGTGCGATGATATAGAAAAATTTACGGACAAAATCGATGTTTTAATCCTTTGCGGAGGCAGTGCAACGGATCTTCCCGTTCAGACACCTAAAATGGCGCAAATGTTTAATGTTATCGATAGCTTTGATACACACGCCAAAATACCGGAGCATTTTGACAGTGTTAACGAAATGGCGGAAAAAAGCGGAAAAGTAGCAATAATATCCGTAGGCTGGGATCCGGGAATGTTTTCGCTTAACAGACTT
>JAZODM010000058.1:0-40378 GCA_045596985.1 Clostridia bacterium | reverse complement strand
CAATATATGTAATTTGCAATAATTCTATACAACCATTTTTAATTCATTCGACAAAAAAACATATTTTATTACATTAAAAATACAGGGGCGGATTGAATTTCCGCCCCTGTATTTTTATGCTATATCAATATCTATACTCTCTTTTTCCCTGCGGATAAGCTCGGGAGCTTTCTCCCCGTCAAAGCTTTCCTTCGTAAATATTGCCTTCTTCACACTCTTGTCAGAGGGGATTTCATACATAGCCTCGGACAAGGGTTTTTCAACTATTGCACGAAGTCCTCTTGCACCCGTATCTCTTTCAATAGCTTTCTTTGCAATATATCCGAGTGCGTCATCTGTTATCTGAAGCTCTACCCCGTCCATTTCAAAGAGCTTTTCGTACTGCTTGACAAGTGCGTTTTTCGGCTCTGTCAAAATCTGTTTAAGTGCCTCTTCATCAAGTGAATCGAGCGTTACCACCACGGGAACTCTGCCGACAAGCTCGGGGATAATACCGAATTTGAGTAAATCCTGCGGCTCAACATTCTTAAAGCTCTCCCCTACGTCACGCTTCTCTTTACTTTTAACCTCCGCACCAAAGCCTACGCCCTGTTTACCGACACGCTTTTCAATAATTTTATCAAGTCCTGAAAACGCACCGCCGCAGATAAAGAGAATATTTGTTGTATCAATCTGATAAAACTCCTGATGGGGATGCTTTCTTCCACCCTGCGGTGGAACTGATGCAACCGTTCCCTCCAGTATTTTAAGAAGTGCCTGCTGCACCCCCTCACCGCTTACATCGCGGGTAATTGACACATTCTCACTCTTCTTTGTGATTTTATCTATTTCATCGATATATATAATACCGCGTTCTGCCTTTTTTATATCGTAGTCAGCAGCTTGTATAAGCTTTAACAAAATGTTTTCAACATCCTCACCCACATAGCCTGCCTCGGTAAGGCTTGTTGCATCTGCAATTGCAAACGGCACCTGCAGCACCTTTGCAAGAGTCTGTGCAAGGAGTGTTTTACCGCTGCCCGTAGGTCCAATCATAAGGATATTACTTTTCTGCAGCTCTACCCCGTTTGTATCAACCTTTGAATTAATACGCTTGTAGTGATTATATACCGCAACGGCAAGGCTTCTTTTTGCCTTGTCCTGACCGATTACATAATCGTCAAGCACCTGCTTTATTTCCTTGGGAACAGGCGTTTTTGAAAGCTCGGGAAGCTCCGCCTCACTCTTATGGTCAAACTCGTCAAAATCGCCCTCAAGGATTTCAAAGCACACCTCTATACATTCATCACATATATAAACCCCCGGCCCTGCGATAAGTCTGTTTACCTCGTCCTGAGTTTTACCGCAAAAGGAGCATTTTATCTGTGTTTCTTCATTTTTTGGCAAATAAATCACCCTTCCAATAAATTTACAAAAGAAAATCGAAAGGCAACCGAAAAATCTTCAGTTGCCTATTTAAATCTTTATCTTGCAGTGATAATTTTATCAATCAGACCATAGTCCAAAGCCTGCTGTGCACTCATAAAATTGTCACGCTCTGTATCGCGTGCAATTTCCTCAAGCGGGCGGCCTGTATTTTCGCTGAGAATTGTGTTCAGCTTTTCCTTCATACGGATAATTCTGTCCGCGTGAATTTTGATGTCAGTTGCCTGACCCTGCATTCCGCCAAGCGGCTGATGAATCATTATTTCACTGTTAGGCAGTGCAAGTCTTTTACCCTTTGCACCTGCAGAAAGAAGGAATGCACCCATACTTGCTGCCATACCTACACAGATTGTTGATACGTCACACTTGATATAATTCATAGTGTCATATATCGCCATACCTGCAGTAATGCTGCCGCCGGGGCTATTGATATAAAGCATTATATCCTTGTCGGGGTCTTCGCTTTCAAGGAAAAGCATCTGCGCAACAATAATACTTGCCGTCTGGTCATTTACTTCGTCGCCGAAGAAAATTATTCTGTCTTTCAGAAGTCTGGAAAAAATATCGTACGATCTTTCACCCTGACCTGTCTGTTCAATTACGTATGGAACCAAGCTCATCTAACATCCTCCTCTTTTATTTTAAATACTTTTTCTTTTGTTTTATTCTGCATCCTTTTTAGCTGCAGTTTTCTTTGTTGTTGTCTTTTTAGCTGTAGTTGTTGTTTTCTTAGCTGCAGTCTTCTTCGGTGCTGCCTTTTCCTCGCCCTCAGCCTTTTTAGCTGTAGTTTTCTTTGCAGCAGTTGTCTTTGATGTAGTGGTCTTCTTAGCAGCAGTCTTCTTCGGCTCTGCCTTTTCCTCTGCAGCGTCAGCCTTCTTAGTTGTAGCTTTCTTTGCAGCAGCTTTCTTTGCCTTACCAACCTTTGCAGCAGCAACTATAAGGTCAATGGTCTTTTGTGCCTTGAGGTCAAGCTTAAGTGACTCCTCGTTTGCACCCATAAGCTCCTTAACCTTCTCTACCTCCATACCGTACATATCAGCCATCTTCTTGTACTCGCCTTCAAGGTCCTCGTCAGTAACCTCTACCTTTTCTGCATCAGCGATTGCGCCAACTACGAGCTGAGTTTTTACTGCCTTATATGCGGTATCCTTAAGCTGCTCACGAAGTGAATCCATTGTCATACCTGTAAACTGAAGGTATTGCTCAAGGGGCATACCCTGACTCTGAAGTCTGTAGGAAATATCCTTAATCTGATTTTCAATCTGATTGTTAACCATACAATCAGGAATTTCAACAGTTGCATTTTCGACTGCAACATCAACAACGGCATCCTCAAACTTACGGTTAGCCTCAGCCTCTTTAGCCTTTTCAAGCTTTTCCTTTGCGTCATTGCGAAGCTCTTCGAGTGTATCAAACTCACTTACATCCTTTGCAAACTCGTCATCAAGCGCAGGAAGCTCCTTCTTTTCTACTGAATGTACCTTACACTTAAAGATAGCTTTCTTACCCTTAAGGTCTTCTGCGTGATAATCCTCGGGGAATGTAACGTCTACGTCAAAATCCTCGCCGATTGTTTTACCTGCAATCTGCTCCTCAAATCCGGGGATAAAGCTGTTTGAGCCAAGTACAAGACTATAATGCTCACCCTTACCGCCGTCAAATGCCTTTTCGTCAACAAAGCCCTCAAAATCAAGGTCAACCTTGTCGCCCATTTCAATTGCGCCCTCTGTTACTGTAGAAACGCGTGCAGCATTCTCCTGCATTCTCTTTATTTCAGCGTCAATTTCCTCTTCCGTTACAGTATTGACATCTTTTTCCGCAGTTATACCCTTATACTCGCCAAGAGTTACCTCGGGACGAACTGTTACAAGTGCGCTAAATACAAAGTTTTCGCCCTTTTCAAGCTTAACAATGTCGATTTCAGGCATATCAACGGGGTCGATATTTGCTTCCTGTATTGCTTCATCATATGCTTCGGGGCATACAAAGTTTATTGCATCATCATAAAAAATTGCTTCTGTGTAATACTTTTCAATGATTTTTCTGGGTGCCTTACCCTTTCTGAAGCCGGGAATATTAATCTGCTTAACATTCTTTTTATAGCTTCTGTCCATTGCTTTTTCGAATTCTGCGCTGTCAATTTCGATTTCGAGATACATTCTCTTATCTTCGCGCTGCTCAACCTTCAATACCTTCATACTTGTTTCCTCCTATTGTTACGGGTTTTTTCATAAATATATAAAACCCACATCAAATCATATTTATATCATATATTCTCAAATTTTGCAAGTGTTTTTTAAATATTTCCATTTAAATTATGAATATTGGTGAAAATTTGCGAAAATCCGCACTTACAAGCATTGTATTTTTGTATAAAATTTTATAATCCTCTGCCCTTTTCCCGTGAAGATGCCCGAACACACATTTATATACGTCATACTTTCGCACAATTTCCATAAAGGCATCATCAGGCGGATAATGAAGCGCCGCAATAACTGTATCGGAGAGCTTTTTTGCCTCTTTCACTGAGTTTTCAAAACGAATAAGCTCCCGCCGATAGATTTTTTCATCCTCCGTTTTAAAAGACTTATCCTGCGGGCAAATCCAGCCCTTTGCACCGCAAACGGCAATGTCATCACACAAGAAGGCATTATTTTGCATAAACATAACGCTTTTAATATCATTTTCTGCTAAAAATTCGTTCATTTTCTTTAACGTTTCCCACCAGTAATCGTGATTTCCCTTCGAAATCAGCTTTTTACCGGGGAGTTTTTCTATAAAACGAAAATCAGGCAGTGCCTCTGAAAGATACGTTGCCCACGAAAAATCACCGTTTATAATTACATAATCTTCCTCTTTTACCCGTGCTTTCCATTCGTATTCAATTTTTTCAACATAATTATCCCATCTTACGCCGAAAACGTCCATTGGCTTATCTATTCCCAGCGGAAGATGCAAATCACTTAATGCAAAAATTGCCATAACTTTCTCCGAATATAAAAATTATAAATACACACAATACGATTGTAAGCTTTGCATTAAGAGCGAATTAAATTCGCATTTAATACTTTGTCTTACGATTTTAGTCAGGAGTGATAAAGATGTCTACTATGAACTCAGACAAACCCTTAAGCGGCGTAAAATGCGTCGTTGAAAACTGTGTGCATCATACAACCTCAAATGAATGCGTTGCAGAGCATATAAACGTTTGCGGACATGATGCGTGTGCAGTTAACGAAACAGGTTGCGAAACCTTCAGAAATAGAGAATGCTGTAACTAACGGTATTTTCTAACGAGTATGCATTTTGGCATTACTTTTAAAAAAAGACTGTTGCATCAAATACACACCACCATAGGGAAACAGCTCGCACTGTGAGGGGAAATCCCCCCTGCTTTTCAATGGTTTGTTAATGCAGCAGTCTTTTTCTTTGCGGATTTTAGTCCGCTAAAAATTCATTAATAACGGCTTTCATCTGATTTTTGTCACAAACGACCTCAAATCTTACTTCCTTTTCCTCAAGTGTTTTAAGGGAGGTTGGGATTCTCAGCTCGTAATCGTTTGCAAGCTTTTCAAGCAGTCTGAATTCATCAAGCTCTGCCGCCTCGTCCTTTTTGCCAAGGGCACTCAGGACTGCTCCATTAAATTTAAACGGACTTGCCGTTGATGCAATAATCGTCTTTGTATTATCTCCGGTTTCCTTTACATATTCGTTATGAACACATACGGCAACAGATGTATGTGTGTCAATTACATAGCCAAATTTTTCATATGTGCTTTTTATCGTATCGGCACACTTACCATCATCCGCACATCCACCGTAGAAGTTTTGTGAAATTTCAGTTTTGATTTCTTCGCTGACCTTATAGCTTCCTTTTTCTTTAAGCTCTGCCATATAAGTGCTGACCACGTCTGCCCTGCTGCCTGAAACCATATAAAGA
Source organism: Clostridia bacterium (assembly GCA_045596985.1). Taxonomy (GTDB): domain Bacteria; phylum Bacillota; class Clostridia; order UMGS1883; family UMGS1883; genus UMGS1883. The sequence continues at coordinate 35,013 of JAZODM010000058.1, read as the reverse complement.
AGTCTTTCAAGGTTTGACGAAATAAGTATATCCATTGACGGTGATGTTGTAACATAAAACTCTCTGTTTCTGTCATAAACACCGGTATTTATAAAGTCGGTAAGAACATTATTCTTATTTGATGCACAGATAAGCTTACTTACGGGAAGTCCCATACACTTTGCGTAATATGCAGCAAGTATGTTTCCGAAGTTACCCGTGGGAACACAGATATTAACGCTCTCTCCGCACTCAATCTCGCCCGCTGCAATCATATCGCAGTAAGCAGAGAAATAATATACTATCTGCGGAACAAGTCTGCCCCAGTTGATAGAATTTGCAGAGCTTAACGCCTTTTTATTTTCCTGCAAAAGGCTTTCGTATTCTTTATCGGTAAATATCGCCTTTACGCCGTTTTGCGCATCGTCAAAGTTTCCGTTCACCGCACTTACGAATACGTTTTTACCCTCCTGCGTACACATCTGCAGGCGTTGAATCTGGCTTACACCCTCGTCAGGGAAGAATACTATTATCTTCTCGCCGTCAACATCCTTAAAGCCCTCAAGCGCCGCCTTACCCGTATCGCCGCTTGTCGCAACGAGGATAACTGTTTCACGATCTAAACCGAGCTTTTTAACAGACGTTGTAAGAAGATGCGGAAGAATCTGAAGTGCCATATCCTTAAACGCACAGGTCGGTCCGTGCCACAGCTCCAGCACATACTGACTGTCACTGAGCTTATAAACGGGCGCAATGGCATTTGTTTCAAACTTTTCTTTGGTATATGCCGCGTTTATACACGCATCAAGCTCCTCCTCTGAAAAATCTGTAAGAAATCTTCCGAGGATTTCCTTTGCACGCTGGGTATATGACATATCTGCCATATACTTAATATTGCTCTCAGATATAACGGGAATACTGTCAGGCACGAAGAGTCCGCCCTCCGGCGAAAGACCCTTTGCAATAGCCTCACTGCTTTTAACACTTATATTATTATCACGGGTACTTTTATAATTCATAATATTCGTCCTTTACTTTACAACAATATTAACAAGCTTACCGGGAACGGCAATAACCTTTACTATTTCCTTGCCGACAATGAGTGCTTTTACCTCATCATTTTCCATTGCAGCCTTCTGCATACCGTCACGGTCAAGGTTAGCATCTATTACCATCTTCGCCTTTACCTTACCGTTAAGCTGCACTACTATCTCAACTGTGGAGTCGATGCAGAGCGCTTCATCATACTCTACCCACCTGCCGTTTGAAAGAACTTCTCCGAAAAGCTGGCTGTAAAGCTCCTCCGTCATATGCGGTGCAAAGGGGTTAAGAAGTGTAAGAAGTGCCTTATACTCAGCCTTATTCACACTTCCAACCTCGTAAATCTTGTTTACAAGTGTCATCAGCGCTGCAATAGCCGTATTAAACTTCATACTTTCAATATCGCCTGAAACTTTTTTAATTGTCTTATGCATACTGCTTGACAGTTCCTCGCGATATTCCTCGCCGTCAATAAGCTTTGTATGAAGCTCCCATACTCTGTCAAGAAATCTCTTACAGCCTTTCATACTGCTTTCGTTCCAGGGAGCAGCCTGCTCATAGTCACCCATAAAGAGAACATATGCCCTCAAAACGTCTGCACCATATACATCAACAACATCGTTGGGGTCAACAACATTACCCTTACTCTTACTCATTTTTTCACCGTCAGGTCCTAAAATAAGTCCCTGCGCAGTTCTCTTTGCGTACGGCTCGCTTGTGGGAACAAGACCTAAATCATAGAGGAACTTGTGCCAGAAGCGTGAGTAAATCATATGTCTTGTAACGTGCTCCATACCGGCGTTGTACCAGTCAACATTCATCCAGTAGGAAAGTGCCTCCTGCGATGCAAATTCCTTATCATTATTCGGGTCGCAGTAACGGAGGAAATACCATGAAGAGCCTGCCCACTGCGGCATTGTATCTGTTTCTCTTCTTGCCTTTCCGCCGCATTTGGGGCATGTGCAGTTAACAAACGACTCAATCTTTGCAAGGGGGCTTTCACCGTCTGAACCCGGCTCAAAATTATCTACTGGGGGAAGTCTTAACGGAAGCTCCTCATAGGGAACTGCCACCATACCGCATTTATCACAGTGAACAATCGGGATAGGCTCTCCCCAATATCTCTGGCGGTTAAATGCCCAGTCCTTCATCTTATACTGTATACCCTTTTCACCACAGCCTTTTTCGCTGAGGATATCAAGCATCTTTTTAATTGCTTCCTGCTTTGTCTTGATACCGTTAAGAGCACCTGAATTAACCATTTCTCCGTCGCCCGTATAGGCTTCCTTTGAAATGTCGCCGCCCTTTATAACCTCAATAATATCAATGCCAAACTTCTTAGCAAAGTCATAGTCACGACTATCGTGTGCAGGCACTGCCATAATAGCACCCGTACCATAACCCATCATTACATAGTCAGAAATATAAACGGGAATTTCCTTTTCCGTTATGGGGTTAATTGCAGTTAAACCGTCAATTTTTACACCCGTCTTATCCTTGACAAGCTGTGTGCGCTCAAACTCGCTCTTCTTTGCACATTCCTTTTTATAGGCATCAAGCTCTGCAAAGTTTTTGATGGAGTCTTTGTATTTTTCAATAATAGGATGCTCGGGCGCAATTACCATAAATGTAACGCCGTAGAGTGTATCGGGACGTGTTGTGTAAACACGGAGCTTTTCATCATTTTCCTTAATGGAAAAGTCAACAAACGCACCCTCTGATCTGCCTATCCAGTTTTTCTGCTGAAGAACTATATTTGGAAGATAATCAACAGTTTCGAGACCCTCGAGAAGCTTGTCGGCATACTCTGTAATTCTTAAGTACCATACTTCCTTTGTCTTCTGCACAATATCACTGTGGCAGATGTCGCACTTTCCGCCCTGAGAGTCCTCGTTTGAAAGAACAACCTTACAGCTCGGGCAATAGTTTACAAGGGTTGTATCACGGAACACAAGACCCTTTTCAAACATTTTGAGGAAAATCCACTGTGTCCATTTATAATAACCCTCGTCCGTTGTATCAACAACTCTCGACCAGTCAAAGGAGAAGCCAACCCTTTTAAGCTGACTTGTAAATTTAACTATATTGTTGTCAGTAACCACTCTGGGATGTACACCCGTTTTAATAGCAGTGTTTTCTGTAGGAAGACCGTATGCGTCAAATCCAATCGGGAAAAGAACATTGTAGCCTTCAAGTCTTCTCTTTCTTGCTACAACCTCAAGTCCTGAATACGCCTTTATATGACCTACGTGCATACCGCTTCCCGAAGGATACGGAAATTCTACAAGAGCGTAGAATTTCGGTTTTTCTGAATTATTCTCCGCCTTGAAGGAATTATTATCCTCCCAGTATTTTTGCCATTTTTCTTCAACCTGTTTAAAATTATATTCCATAATATATCTTTTCCTTTCTGAAAGGTCAATTTTCATCTATAAGTTCAAGCTCAATCTTTTGTGCATCAGCCCACAAATTATCAAGCCCGTAAAAATCACGCATCTGTGTGCTGAAAATATGGAGCATCACTCCGCCAAAATCGAGTAACGCCCAATCGGGATTTTTCATTCCCTCTGTGCGATCGGGAGCACAGCCTTCCTTTGCCATTTCCTCTGTCGCTGCCTCATACAGTGCGTGCATCTGCGCAGGTGAGCCTGCAGAGCATATTACAAAATAATCGGCAATGATTGTCGCACCGCCAAGGTCAAGGGCTATAATATTGCGTGCCCTTTTCATATCAAGAATTTTTGCAAGTTTATGAACCTTTTCTAAATCTGTCAAGCCTTTTTCCTCCTATGCTCTATAAGATAATTCAGCGCATGCACAGAATCGGGATGAATGAGCGTCCCTTTCCTGATTACGTGCTTTATCGAGCAGCCTATCGCATAGATAAGCGCTTCATCAACATCAATCTCTGCAAGGCGGCGTATTTCGTTTGATTGCTCAAGCTCACGCCCTGGCTCCGTCATATCGGCTATATAAATAAGCTTTTCAAGAGGTGTCATATTCTCCCTTGCGGTCGTGTGATAATAAATAGCGTCAAGTATTTCGTGGTCATCTACTGCGTAATCCTTATACGCTACTGCCGCACCTAAATATGCGTGCACAAGCGCACGCTCCTTTTTTGCAAGCTCGTCAAGCGTTACGCCGTATTTTGCACAAATTGCAGAAAACTCCTCCCCGCTTTTTTCGTCAAGGTTTTTTGCACAATCGTGCAAAAGTCCTGCAATGCGTGCTTTATCTTTGTCTACGCCAAACTTTTCCGCAAGTCGCTCCGCCTCACCCATAACACCGAGAGTATGTTTAAAGCGCCTCTCCTTTTGTGTGGCACGAAGCCTTTCTATCATTTCATTCTCTGTCAAAAGCCATCACTCTTATCTGTATAGATTACCTTTTATTATATAATCAAAAACTTCTTTTGGCAATAAGTTTCTGAAATCTTTTTTAAGCTTTATTTTCTCACGGATTTCACTTGAAGAAATTTCAACTTTATCCATTTTAATCTTAACTGCGGGCGGCTCTACATTCGCCCCCTCCCTCGGAAAAACAAGAAGGGTGCATACCTTCATAATACGGTGTGGCTCGTACCATAAATCAAGCTGATTGTACGAGTCATCGCCTATAATGAAAAAAAGCTCGTCCCCGGGATAAAGGCTTTTAAAATACTCTGCCGTATCAGCACTGTAGTTTACTTCCGTGCGTGAAATTTCATAATCGCTGACCGACATTTTTTCTTCATTTTGAATAGCCATTTTTACCATTTCAAGTCTGTCATTTCTTGAAATTTCTGTTTCCTTTTTATGCGGAGCATTTCCCGTAGGAATGAAAATAAGTCTGTCGAGCCTTGCCTCTTTAATTGCGGCATGTGCTACCGCCATATGGCCGTTATGAATTGGGTTGAACGCACCGCCGAAAAGTCCTGTTTTCATATCCTTTACCTCATTTAGGTAATTCTATCTTGCGGTTATCCTTCGCCCTTGCCATGCGGTAAATAACCACCTTGTTTCCTATACACTGGACAGGCTCCGCCCCGATTTCCTCACAAATAGCCTCACACGCACCACGTGTAGACATAAACGAGGTTTCGAGAACTGTGATTTTAATAAGCTCCCTCTTTTCGAGCACTATGTCAAGCTCTTTTAATATTTCGTCATTAATTCCGCCCTTTCCAATCTGGAAAATGGCATTTTCTTTATTTGCAAGTCCGCGCAGATATGCGCGTTGTTTTGATGATAACATATTCTTACTCCGTATAATCAAATTCAAGCTCGTACATTCTTACTGCATCGCCCTCACCGCAACCCATTTTCTCCAGGGCATCAATAATCCCTTTTCTCCTGAGTGCAAGCTGGAAGTACGATGCGCTTTCCGCATCCTCAAAATTACAGTGGCGGAGAAGCTTTTCAATGTACGGCCCCTCAACAACGTAGGTTTCCCCTTCTTTTTTTACCTCAAACGGCTCTTCGGAGAAATCCTCCTCCTCAAAGTCCGCCTCGTAAATTTCTATAGGCTCAAGCGTGTCAAGCATAGCCGACACATAATTTATAAGCTCCTTTGTTCCCTTATGTGCAGCGGCGCTTATCTCAAAAAGCCTGAGACCTTTTTCTTCGATATATTTTCTAAACTCTTCTAAAAGTGAAATATCTGTTATAATATCTGTTTTGTTTGCAACCACAATCTGCGGACGCTCGGCGAGTGATGCATTGTAGAGCGAAAGCTCATTATTTATCTTTTCAAAGTCCTCGATTGGGTTTCTGCCCTCTATACCTGAAACATCAACAATATGAACAATAAGGCGTGTTCTTTCAATATGTCGCAAAAACTCGTGACCAAGACCAATTCCCTCATGCGCACCCTCAATAAGTCCGGGGATGTCAGCCATTACAAAGCTCTTCCCCTCACCCATTTTTACAACGCCAAGATTAGGCTCAAGTGTTGTGAAATGGTAGTTTGCAATTTTAGGTCTTGCCGCACTGACCGCAGAAAGAAGTGTCGATTTTCCCACGTTTGGAAATCCTGCCAGACCAACATCCGCAATAAGCTTAAGCTCTAAAATAAGCTCACGCTCCTGCCCTTTAAGGCCGTCCTTTGCAAACTTTGGCGTCTGACGTGTTGCTGACGCAAAATGAACATTACCCCATCCGCCGTTTCCGCCGTATGCCGCAATGAATTCTTCGCCGTCCTCGGACATATCTTTCATAACTTTTCCGCTTTTTGCATCCTTTATAACTGTGCCGACGGGAACAGCAATGTAAAGGTCTTCGCCTTTTCTGCCAAAGCTATGACGTGCCTTTCCGTCCTCGCCGTTTTTTGCACTGAAGGTTTTTCTGTGTGCAAAATCAATCAGCGTACTAAGGGTTTTATCAGCCTTAAACACGATATTACCGCCCCTGCCGCCGTCACCGCCGTCGGGACCGCCGTCAGGAACATATTTTTCTCTATGAAAGGAAACAAGACCGTTTCCACCATTACCTGCCTTGACAGTAATTTTTGCTATATCTGCAAACACGCTATCCCCTCCGCTGTTACGTATAAATTCTGCACTACTTTCTCCCATCCTCGGATTGTGTAGCATAAAAATGAAAAGCCCGGCTTAAAACAAAGCCGAGCTTTTATTATTGCATTTACGCAGTGTAAACACTTACCTGCTTCTTATCCTTGCCCTTACGCTCGAACTTAACTTTTCCGTCAACAAGAGCATACAAGGTATCATCGCTGCCAATACCTACATTGATACCGGGATGAATTTTAGTTCCTCTCTGACGAACAAGGATGTTACCTGCGAGAACTGACTGTCCGTCAGCACGCTTAGCACCAAGACGCTTGGATTCACTGTCACGTCCGTTCTTTGTAGAACCAACACCCTTTTTATGAGCGAACAACTGAATATTTAATGCGAACATTATGTTTCACTCCTCTCATAGCATAATGCAGATTACTTCTGCACAAGTTTCAAAAAATCACCGTACTGCCCTGAAAGCTCCTCTATAAACATTACAAAGGAAGAGAGAAGTACGTCTGCACCGCTATCGCGCTGCGGCGAAACAGTGCAATCAACAAAACCGTCACGCTCTTCATATGAAAGCTGTGCAAGATTTTGTTTTTCAATGCCGTTTATCATCATCCACACAGTTGATGAAACGGCTGCACAGACAATGTCACTGCCGCTATCGGCAAAACCGCTGTGCCCCTCCACACTGAAGCGGAGGATTTTTCCTTCGGTATCTGATACCGTCGTTACCGTAATCATAATTACGCATTGATAGCTGTGATTTCAACCTTTGTATAAGGCTGACGATGACCGTTCTTGTTTCTGTAACCTTTTTTGGGTTTCATCTTGAAAACGATAATCTTCTTGCCCTTTGTCTGGCTGAGAATCTTAGCACTTACGGTTGCACCCTCAACTGTGGGTGTACCTGCCGTAAACTTACCCTCGTCACCGATTGCAAGTACTTCGTTAAACTTGATTTCTGCGCCGTTTTCGCCTTCAAGCTTTTCAACGAAAACTACGTCACCAACCTTAACCTGATACTGCTTGCCACCGGTCTTAATTACTGCGTACATTTGTTGCACCTCCCGTTTAAACAGACTCGCTATTAAGGCGTGTAAAAAACACTTTAAAGCCTTCTCTACGCGGTTACTGTGATATGATACCACAAATCAAGTGTTATGTCAAGAATTTTTTTGTTTTATTTCGGATATATTTATGTTACGGTCCCTCTACCACCGCAAGCATAAGTATACCAAGGATTACTATGGAGATAAACATATATTTCATTGGTGCAAGCTTTTCTTTCAAGAAAATTCTTGAAAGAATAAGTGCCACGATACAACCTGATGAAAGTATGGGGGCTGCAACTGCTCCGTTTCCGCTCAGTGCATATACATATGTAAACTGTCCCGCAGTTTCAAATATTGCAGCGAGGAACTTATCTTTTTGTTTCGGGATTGAGCCAAACTCAACCTTTTTAATTTTCATAAATATAAATAAGATAAGCGCAACTATCGCAAATGTCAGCTCATAGCTGGTGTTTGCAACTGCTTCAAGAGTTTCTTCGGTAACTCCGATGAGCGGAGTTTTCTTGAAGTCATCAAGATAAAACGCATCTGCAAAAGTACCTACTGCATCGAGTATTGCATATACAAAGGGCATACAAAAAGCAATTATAGCCATTTTTTTGCCCAATACTCTTTTTCTTACCGTATCTCCCCTATTTTCAAGAAAGCCGACACCGAGGACACCTATAACCATAAGAATTATAGCTATAACAGCCGGTAATGAAAGTGTTTCTTTCAAAAAGATAACACAAAGCAGCGAGCACATCGCCCCTGATGTATTTTCGATGGGATCTGATATGGATTCTTCAATAAATCGCATACCGAAATAGGAAAATGCCATGGATACAATATAAAGCATTGACACAGGAAGGTATTTGATAAGATTCACGGGATTGTAACCAATATCCTGTGTGAGCAGTGTGAATATCGCATGGATTCCCATCACGACACCTACGCATACGCAAATTTTAAGATGTGAGTACTTTTCTTGCGGCTGTGCACCTTTTTTATAAAAAAGTTCAGCAACACCCCATAAAATAGCTGTGAGTAAAGCAAATATAAACCACATATAATTTTCTCCTTCATTATTTATTTTTCAAGATGTTTTTTTATCTAAATTTAAAATAATGAAACTGGGGCGGCGAAGTAGTCCCTTGCCCATAAGCTCTTTTTTTACAACGTGTCATTCCCATAAAAATTATTGTGCCTTTATATTTTTTTAATGGCATTTTCGCCACCTCCTTGAAAATATTATTATACAGTTATACTCTCTGCGCCTCTATAATCGCACTGTCAATATGGTCGCAGAAATTCTCCCTGCCTACCTTTTCTACAAAGCCTGCCTTTTCCATCACGCGCATCGGTTGTTCATTAACGTGTGAGAAAATGAGCTTGATGCCGTTCTTTGAACATTTCTCATAAAGCTCCACAAGGGCATTCATCGCCGTAACATCAATTGCCGGAACACTTCTCATCCTGACGATAAGGCATTTTGTAAATTCCTTTACGCTGATTTGTGCAACGCGGTCAGCCGCACCGAAGAAAAGCGGGCCGGTGATTTCATATACACGAATTTCTTTGGGAAGAACCTTCAGCTTTTCACTGTCATCGGTTTCCTCCTCTACATATCTCCACCCTACGACGCCTGTTTCGTCGCTCATCCTCTTCATAAAGAGAAGACACGCTAAAACGAAACCAACCTCAATGGCAATTACAAGGTCAAACACAACCGTCAAAATGAAAGTGATTATAAGAACTGCAATATCACTCTTTGGTGCAGTTTGCAAAAGACGCACAAACGGTCTCCATTGGCACATATTATATGCGACAACAAACAGAATTGCCGCAATCGTCGGCATTGGAATAAGTGCTGCATACGGCATCAGGAGAACAAGTATCAAAAGCAGCACTATTGCGTGCACCATACCTGCAATCGGGGACGAGCCGCCGTTTTTAATATTTGCGGCAGTTCTTGCAATAGCACCCGTTGCGGGGATACCGCCAAAAAGCGCACTTCCCATATTACCCACGCCCTGCGCCACAAGCTCCGCATTAGAGCGATGCTTACCGTTTGTCATACCGTCGGCAACAACGCATGAGAGAAGCGACTCAATCGCGGCTAAAATTGCAATGGTAAATGCATCGGGAAGAATACTTTTCACAAGACCAATGTTTACAGACGGCATATTAAATGACGGAAGCTTACTGCTTACAGAATACAAATCACCTATTGTAAGCACATTCATCTTAAGAAGCTTCACCATAAAAATTCCTGCTAAAACCGCAATTAGTGAGCCGGGAATTTTCTTATTAAGATAGGGCCACGCAATAAGTATGGCAACACTTATAATACCAACTATTACCGCCTGAATATTTAATGTCCCAATATTATGGAAAAAAGCCTCAAGCTTTTCCATCGTTTCAACGGGCGCTTCGCCGCCCTTATATGTAATACCGAAAAAGTCCTTCATCTGACCAATAACAATGGTTACTGCAATACCTGCAGTAAAACCGGTTGTTATGGTATAGGGTATATATTTAATAAGACTTCCAAGCTTAAATACACCCATCAGTATAAGAAATACACCTGCAAGCAGTGTTGCAAGCACTAATCCCTCCATACCGTTTTTTGCAACAATTCCTGCAACGATTGTCGCAAACGCCGCAGTAGGGCCTGCAATCTGCACATTACTTCCGCCTAAAAACGAAATAATGAAGCCTGCAACGATTGCCGTGTAAAGCCCCTCCTCCGGGCCTACACCCGATGCAAGCGCCAACGCAATAGAAAGCGGAAGCGCGATTATTGCAACTATTATACCTGCAATAATATCTTTAAGAAGTTTTTCCTTACTGTAATCCTTGATAGAGGAAAACAGCATTGGCTTTAGTTCATTCATCAGTATAATCTCCTTTTTCAAACTTCTGCTATTCTACCACCATTTATGACATTTTTCAAGTTTTATTTGTAAATATACCAAATTTGTGCTTTATCCTTTCTATCTTCTCAATCATAGCAGGCGCACACGTATAAAGGAAAAATACTGTTGATGCACCGTGCAATATATCAAGCGGAAGCCCTAAAAGAAGGGTGCTTATAAGTGCCTCGCCCGTAGGATGGGGCATATACATCAGAAGTGAGCCTACATTTAAAATTCCTCCGCACAGAAGAACTACAGAAATCATACCGTATATACAAAGAGAAATGCGGCTTTTTTTAAGCATACCCTTATTTATAAGTATTCCTGCAAGAAAACCCACAATTCCGTATGCAAACATCTGCCACGGTGTCCATGGCCCCTGACCGAAAAAGATATTTGACGCAAACGCTGAAATTGCGCCTATCAAAAATGCCGCTTCCGCACCAATCGATGCGGCGCATATTATTATAAGCGCAAGCACAGGCTTAAACATTGGCAGCATAAAAAACGCCGCCCTTCCCGCTACTGTTATGGCACACAAAACACTTATTACAACAATTTCACGTGCGCTGACTTTTCTTTTTTCAAATGACAGAAAAAACGGAAGCATAATTTCAAGAATTATCATCAGACTTATAAAATAATATTTTCTGTCATCGAGCAGGTAGCACCCTGCAAGTATAGTAAGCGGAATTAATACCAAAACCGCTATTATACTCAACACAGTATGCTTTTGAAGCTTTCGTTTTTCCTTTTTCTGATTTTTTGAATATTTTTCGTCAAGCTCCTTTTGAGGCATTATAAGATTAATTGCAAAGCCGAGCGAAACAAAAACAAAAAACTGCACAGCATACATACGCCAGTCGGTAAACTTGTCCTTAAAATAAAAGGCTGATGCTATCGAAATAATTGCAAGTATTACTGCGGATATGAATTTTTTAATGCTTTTTGGCTTTTCCTCATTCTCTGTAAAAGCTTTTGTACAGTAAAGCGCACTTTCCTCTTCCTTTGCTTTATTTTCCGTAATTTCGCCACCAAGTGCGTATATTATATCCTCGGTTGTAACTGCATTTTCAATAATACCACGTGACATACGGTTTGCCGCCGTTGTATAAAAGCTTTTATCGCAGAAAAATTCACGAGGTGTATTTTCGCTTACAATTGTGCCGTCAAAAAACATAGCACATCTTTGCGCATACCTTGCACAAAACTCTATATCGTGCGAAACCATTATAATTGTCACGCCTGATTTTTGGAGTTTCTTTAAAATTGATGCAAATTTCTTTTTAAAATGGGCATCCATTCCCTTTGTCGGCTCGTCAAGAAGTAATATATCAGGCATCTGCAGCAGAATTTTGGCAAGTGCCGCCCTCTGCATCTCACCGCCCGAAAGGTCATAGGGATGTCTTTCAGAAAGCTCTGCAAGGTCACACAGCGATAGAGCCTCATTTACACGCCGCTCCTTCTCCTCTTTTGAAAGCTTTACATCTGAAAGCACCTCCAGTAAATCTTCCCGCACTGTTTTTCCTATAAAAAGTGTCTGCGGATTTTGTGGCAGAACACCTGTTTCTGCTTTTTCATCAAAAAGCTTTATGTTTCCCCTCTGCGGCATATTAATACCGCTTATAAGAGATAAAAGTGTTGTTTTACCACTGCCGTTGCCGCCTAAAATTGCAAAAAGCTCTCCCTTGTAAATTTTTGTACTAAGCGCTTTTATAACGTCGGGAGAGTTTTTTTCGTATCTGAAATAAATCTCGTCAAGCGACAGTAAAACTTCCCCTTTATCTTCGGTTTCTTTTGATGGAATTTTTTGTATTTGCTTTCCTTCCAAATAATTTGAAAGCCACTCACGCCCCTCACGTACGGTTACGGGGCTTTCATCCCCGTTCTCCGTTTCAGAGAATACACGCATAGCCGTGCTCATCGCATCAATCATAGGATGATTTTTCTTCTTTAATATTCCTGCTACAACACTTGGCGCACCGCAAAAAACTATATCTCCCTTATCCATTACTGCAACTTTGTCCGTAATTGCCAGCGTCTCCTCCAGTCTGTGTTCTGAAAGAATTACCGTAACACCAAGCTCACGGTTGATTTTTGCAAGAACATCTAAAAACTCCTGCGCCGCAATCGGGTCAAGCTGACTTGTCGGCTCATCAAGAATAAGGACAGAGGGTTGCATCACCATTACAGATGCGAGATTGAGAAGCTGCTTCTGCCCTCCTGAAAGGGTGTCTGTTTTTTTATGAAACCATCCTTCAATTCCGAAAAATGCCGCCATTTCAGAAACTCGTGCACGTATCTCATTATTTTTTAGTCCAAGGCTTTCAAGACCGAATGCAAGCTCGTGCCAGACCTTATCCGTTACTATCTGATTATCGGGATTTTGCATTACAAAGCCTATTTTTTCGCTTTGCGCTTTTAAATCAAGTTTTGATACATCCTCATTTTCAAAAAGAATTGCGCCGCCCTTCTCCCCGCTTGGGGCAAGGATAGGCTTCAGCAGACGCAGGAGGGTGGACTTTCCGCAGCCTGACTGTCCGCAAATGGTCAGAAATTCGCCTTTCTTAACATTTAGGCTGACACCGCTTAGTGCATATCCATCTGCATCGGGGTATTTAAATGTAAGGTTTTCTATTTTATAGAGTTCCATCTGTAACTCCCCCTTATCTCAATAATAATCGGCGTAAAGCATAGCAGGAGATATGCTCCCTGCGTCGCTACGCTTTCTGCGGATTTCCAGTCCATAGCAAATGACGGAAAATATCGGTAATATAAAAGCCCGCATACTTTTCCTGCAATTACGATTACCGATGTAATCAATATCCAAATCAGTGCTATATAATCCCTTTTATCAAAATGGAATATGGAATATGCCGTCCTTCCCGAAAGACCGTAGCCGCGATTTTTCATACTGTCTGCCGTTTCCACCGAGCTTTCAAGCGACCACGTCACAAGTATCGAAAGTATTTTTATCGCCAGCTTCATTCTCTGCCACAAAGTTCCTTTTGTTATATCTCTTCCTATACATTTTTGTGCATTTACTATTTCTTTTAATCTTTTTATAAGTTTTGGCACAAAATGAAGCACCATTGAAAGGACTAAGGACAATGCGGGAATTATTTTTCCAAATAGATAAATAAATTTGTCACTCGTCATAACCTCGTTATAGCAGGAAAAATGGTATATTACACACGCAATCATAACCGCTGCGCTGCATCCGAAAAAAAGAGCCTCAGCCGTAAGGGGATTTTCACTCGGAAGATACATCAGCACTGTGACACCCTCGTGATTAAAAAGGGAATTTATAACGGCAGTGAGTATTACTATAGGAATAAGTACCCCCATTCTTGCAAATACCACCCTTTTCCCCTTTAAAATCAGCAGATAAAAAAGCGCCGAAAGAAGTGATATAACAAGCGAAACAGGATGCATCAGAAACATCGAAAAACCTATTACGCACAGAAAATATGTAAAATTTACAATTGGGTGATATGTTTTAAATTCATTCATTGATGCATCCTTCTTTTCAGTTAATATTTTTACCTACATCTCTTCCAAGGTCGCAGGTATAGAGCCATTCAACCCTGTCCCCTTGTTTAAGCTGATACTGCGAACAACCATAAGACGGAAACCATCCGTTTACACGGTACATCCATCCCGACAGCTCTCCGCAGTCAAATTCATACAAGTTATTTATCCCCTCAATATACGCACTGTTATAAATGGGGGTATTTACATATTCCATATGTATTTTATTTCTTTTCATTTCACGCAAAAGGAGATTGAACACACTCTCCCCCTCGTAATAGGTTGCTTCCGTCGGTGGAAGTATCACGCCGTCTTTTGGCAAAAGCGGGATTTTTTCTTCATCGAGCATGTTAATATTAGCAAGTGCCGTATCACAACGCACGCTGATGGTACAGGTGTAAGCTTTATCCGTTATAGTCACACTTTGCGGCTCTATAGGTGCAGGATTTTCCTCATCCTCAGGAGGGGGTACATTTTCATCCTCTGTTTGCAAAGCAGAATAAGGTGGCTCTTCCTGCTTAGGTAAAGCTTCTTTTTCTACAGCAGATTTTTCGCTCTCTATATCAATTTCCTCTATAGCGATTTCTTCTTGCACTGATTTTTCCACTTTGGCAGTACTTTCTGTCTTTTCTTCGGGTGCAACACTTCCCCAATTATACGAAAAAGCCATAAGCAGTAATACTGTAATTAAAGCAATTATTTTTCTTTTGTTTTTCTTTGAAAACTTCATAACATATTTGCCCTTTCAAGGAGATTGTAAACCGACTGCGCAACCTCGCCTCGTCTGACTGCCTCGTTTGGAAAAATCTCCATTTCATCACTTTCTATTATACCCTCATTGCAGCAAAATGCAAGCTCAGTTACCGCCCACTGCGCCGTCTTTACATAATCTGAATATTCTGCAAGAATATTGCGTGCAGCCAAAGCATCAAATTCTTTATACATTCCTGCCTTTTTTGCACTGCGGGCGAGCATAACTGCCGCTTCCTGCCGTGTGATTGGTGCATACGGATTAAAGATGTTTTCTGAAACTCCGTTTACAATTCCGTTTTCGTAGGCGGCATTTACATAGCTGTAAAACCAGTCACTTTCCGCTACATCAGTAAATGCAGTTTTTTCGTTTGAGGTAAGAGACAGCGCTCTTACAATTATTGTCGCAAATTCCGCCCTTGTCATAATGCTTTCAGGCTCAAAAATGTTTTCGCTTTTTCCGTTTATAATTTTTCTTGCCGCAAGGGCTTCAATTGCCGCTTTATTTTTATGGTCTTTAACATCGTCAAAGGTTTTTAACTCTGTTTTTTTGTCTGTTTCCTGATCTTTTTCATTACCCGTTATATTTACAGCATCCGTCATCGTATACAGACTTTGCTCGCCGTTTAAAAAGCGCTTTAATGCCACAAGCGAGTAAAACGCCTGCTCCGTTGACATCTGATTAACCGTTGTGTCGTGTGTATGACTAAATCCTCCGTCTGTATAATAAGAAAGCAAATCATTCGTTACTTTTTCTCTGAACTTTGCATCATCATATTTTTTACCAAGTTCGCACAACGAGGTAAGAATTTGTGCCAAACTTTCAGATGTGGAGAATGCAGTGTTCTTTAGCATAGAAAGTGCTTTTCTTATAGCCTTGTCCACCTTTTCTTCATCAGCATATTTTGAGAGAGCCTGCAATGCCATTGCAGTTACATCAGCATCAGATACACTGCTTTCCTTTAAAAGCGACCATCCGCCGTCGCTTTTCTGTTCATTTAAAATATAATCAACATACATTTTGCGTGTTGATTGAATTTTTGCATCAGTGTTTTTCGGTATTTCGTAATTACCGCTATCGAGTGCGATAAGCGCCCATATAGGGCCGTTTATCCCCTGCCACAGAGTTTTTTCATAATCACCAAGGGGCGCAAGCAGATTATACCCTTCCACATCGGCAGGATTTTCACCGATTGCGGTGAGTGCCAGAATTAATCTTGAATATTCAGTATACTTTTTATCGTGAAGCACTCCTTTGCACTCTTTTACGTAGCTCTTCACATTTTCATAGTAATGCTGATAAAATTCCTTCGGGACTTCTTCACCGCTTCTTGCCAGACCCACAACTGCCCATTCACCGCCGATTGAGCCAATGCAAGCATTGGGATTAGTTTTCAGTATATACTTTGCTATAGCTGCTGTATCGAATTGCTTTTGTGTTTCTTTTTCCTGCGTTCCGCCACCGCCGCTTGATGTATGAGTTCTTTCATACTCCTCCCCGTCACCATCGTCTGAATTACTGTGCGTTTGTTTTGTTACCTCCACTCTGTAATAAGTTTTTAAGGATTTATCAAGAGTTGCAATTGCAAATGTAACATCATTTTCATAGTTAACCTCTGAAAGCACATTACTAAGCCCCTCTTTCACTGCAACAGAGAGATAATTTGGATGCAAGGAGCTGTCTATTTTCATAACAAGCGACGTTATATCTGCATCTTCACTTACCGTAATGGGAACAATAAAGGGTGATTGTGCACTGCCCTCCCCTGTAACAAGAGGATTATTTTCCACTGTTGTCACCACACCTGCAAGGGTTATTTTTTTTACAACGGGTGCGCCTTCAAAATAGTTTCCTATGTCTTCACCCCAACCTTTTACGCTGTAATGCAGCTTTAAAAAATCCCCATCATTTAAAACATATTCACTTGCACCGACCAATTTAAACTCATCATTGACATTATAAATCCAGCCGCTCTTCTCTCCGCAGGTATATTCTCCAAGCTCTCCTACCGCACTGATATAATTATGCTGTTCATTAAGAGTATAGCTTTTATTAACACTTTCAAAAGCTTTTTTGAAAGCATCCATTGCCGTTGTGCCGTTCTCTACGGTAAAATCATTTATTTCGAAAACAATACCATTTTCACTTGAACACACTGTTTTACCACTGTTTTGTTCTTTATATGTACCTGCCGTATAGTCATAAACGCCTATGTCAACAGTTATTTCATCTGCTTTAGGTTTTTGTACAGTAAATCTGTATACACACCCATCTACATTCTCTGCCCCGCTTCCAAATTCTCCATTATTCATACTGTTCCAGTAACACAGGCCGCAGGCAACCAAAATTACATCTCCGTCATTTACGGGAACAGATTGTGTTCTCTTGTAATAATTTATATTTTCGGGCAGCTCTTCCCACACTGCAAGACCGCTGATGGAGCTTTCAAAAGCCTCTTCTCCTTCAATATATTTTCCGTTTTCGCCCTCTGCTACTTGTGTATTCAGATAAATTCTTGTCTGAAAATTTTTGTTCGTTGCTATAGGCTCAACCGTTATACTTTCAGTTTCCTGAGATAACAGAAGAGTATATTCAAATTGCTCGGGTGAAAACTCCTCACTAAGTTCTCCCTCTGAGAATGAAACTTCATTCAGGGTTTTGTTATTGTTTTCCCACGTACCTCCAAGGTCAGCACCAAAGCCGCTGCTTGTATACCTGATTGCAATTACATCTCCATCTGAAACATAAAAGTCGCCTATTCCTGCGCTTATAAACCAATCGTTAAGAGAGACCATCCATCCCCCGACACCACTGGCAGCAAACTCACAAAGACCGTCTATTTCGCTGATGTAGTTTTCCTCAATTCCTACGCAGGTAATACCATTTTCATCAAAGGCTGCAGAAAGAACATCAGCTATCGTCATTTCATTGTTTGTCAGTGCTACCTCATAGCGTTGAACGCCAGACCAAACACCTTCGGGAAATGTTGTGTTCTCCAAAATAACATACGCTACATCATCATATGATGCAAAAACATTTGCACCCATAGCAGAGCTTACCATTACAAATACAAGTAATAGCGATAATAGTTTTCTCATCTGTGACATTTTTTTCATCCTTTCAAAATTAATGCCGCATTTTTTGTTTTACACCTCCCTGCCGCAGAAATGCATAAAACAAAAAAACTGCGGCTATGCCACAGCTGTGTGCCTGTGTTAATCTTCGTGTTTGCTCTGCAGCAAACACAAACCACCGCCCAATGCCGATAATTGCGGCAGACGGTGACACCCCCAATGCAGGTCTTCTGACTTACGCCCTCAGGCAGATATATTTCAGCCTTCCCAATTCCTCAGTGACCGACTTTCATCACGAAATATATCCTAAGACGCTTACAGCGGCAGTTCCGTTCAGGATTTACACCTGATTCTCTTTTCATCATATATGCCTGAGCGGCATATATGACACATTGTGTGAATCTATTATTCCTGTAAATATTACCATAAACAACACACTTACGTCAATTACAAAAACAAACAAAATATGTAAAAAAACAAATAATTTGTAAATAATTCCCTCTTTCCTTTTCGGCTATTGTAAACTTTTATTGTTTTTGGTGGACAAACTCTCCTATATAAGATATAATGTGTAATATACTATTATAAAAGGAGGAAACCAATGAAAAAGCTCGTCTTTTTGTTAAGCTTAATACTCTCTATGCTTTCGGGCTTTGCCGCACATGCAGAGGGCGAGATTTTTTCATTCCCTTTTTCTTCTGAAACAGAGGCGCTTTCCTGGTCGGGCGGATATTTTGATGAGTCCAATCCTTTTGGTGAGGGATACAGTATTTTCCTGAATAACCCCTTTGGTGAGGTTAAAAATGACAAGGCTACCCACGTTCTTGATTACAGCGGAAAAATTCAGTTAGAGGCAGGAAAGGTGTACACATTAAGCGGCTATGTATTAAATCCGCTCAGTATACATTCACCATCTGTGCGCACACAGGCATCACTGCAAAGCGGTGCCAATACAGTTATTGTAAATATCAGCGGCAGCGGTGATGAATGGGCTGCGTTTTCCACCACCTTTTATGCAGGTGAAACGGGTACGTATAACCTTTCGCTGCATTTTGCAGACGGCGCATCCGATTTTGGCTTCTTCGTAGATGGGCTTACCCTGGCGCAAACAGATTGTATGCTTTCCTCGCTCCGGGTTTTGGGACAGAATGAAATTCTTATCCCTGCAACCGGAAGCACGAAAATATACTTTAAGCCTGTCCTTATTACATCTGACGGACTGACAGTTTATCCGCTTATTGATAAGTCAATATATTCTTCGGCAACGCAGCATGAGGGGGTTACGTTCAATCCTTCTGATTTTTCGCTCACTGTAACTTCATCTGCACCTGCAGGAAGCCGCATTACAATCAGCTGCACTCTGCGCAACTTTCAAAATCTTGCCCCTGCATCACATATTGTTGAGCTTACTGATAATATGATTGATAATGGAGCTTTTGATGAAGAAAATACTCTCTGGAAAACTTCTGCAAAGCTTGATATGCTCACTCAGGAAGGTAATTCATTTATATTCCTTCCCACCAACGATTATGGTGATTTCGGTTATTTCTCTACATTAACATACGATGCTCCGCAGGTTCTTCTCGAGGGGGTTTTATACGTTTTGCACGCACGTGTGAAATCCGACAGTGACGCTCCCCTTTCTGCAATATATGCAAAAAATACGGCAGAGCTTATCGACAATACAGTTTACTTT
Source organism: Clostridia bacterium (assembly GCA_045596985.1). Lineage (GTDB taxonomy): Bacteria > Bacillota > Clostridia > UMGS1883 > UMGS1883 > UMGS1883. The sequence goes on along the minus strand of JAZODM010000058.1, from coordinate 15,471 downwards.
AATATAAAGGATATCTCCGGCAAAGAGTGGCGCGACGTATTCACGGCGTTTGTACCTGCGGCAAGCGGTGTTTACAACATTGCCATAAACTTGTGCTCAACCTATGACAGTACAGTTTTTGTTGATGACATACGCCTGTGCAGTGAGGTCGCCGCGCCTCAATATATTACACTTCACGCACCGGGCAACATTGCTATTCCCGATGCAAAAACACACTACAATGTTTCTGCCCTTGTGCGTGATCAGCTTGGAAATATACTTGACGGACAAGATGCCTATATTACGCTTGAAAATGCAACCGATTCTGTATACTTTGACTCAGGCACAAATCTTCTTACCGTTTTACCCGATGCTGCTGCCGGCAAATATACACTCTTTGCAGTGTGCGCTGACAATCCGTCGATACACGCACGGCTTGATTTTACGGTAAGCTTTGACTATGTGGGCGACGGCGGTTTTGAATATACAGTTCCCAACGAATGGTGGATGGTCACCTCTCCATATGAAACCAACCTTTATATCCGTTACGACGGTTATTCACGACGCGGTCTGATAAACTGTGACGGCAGCTATTTTATGCTTTTGAATAATTCTTACGTGCATCTTATGGAAAATTCGGCATACGTATTTAATTCGAATTTCTCTGCGTCGGAGGATTGCACCGTTACAGTATTTATAGAAACTCTTGAGGGGGAAATGCTTCCTCTTGTACAATTCCCTGTTGTAGCAGGGCACACCCTCGAGGAAAAGCTTCTTCCCGAACTTTTCCTTGCAGAGCAGCAATGCGTGGGAAGGTTATTCCTCTATATCGAATCTGATAATTCACAAAAGTTTTCAGTATATACAGATAATATCTCACTGAAAAAGGCTGCCGTAATGGCAGGTAACCCACACATTTTGGGGACACCGTATGTAAACGGGGCTGCAGAGGCGCGTTTTTCATTCCTGAACACTGTTGCAGGAAACGATGACACGTCTGCATGCGTTGTTTTGTGGTATTATTCCGATAATGCAGCAGGACCTTATACACTTGTTGAAAGCAGCGGCAGAAATATATACTTTGATACTTCGTTTTTTAATAAATACGTTTATTTTGAAGTGATACCCGTCTGTCCCGTAACAGGTTTTTCGGGCGATGCACTGCGCTCTGCGCCGTTTTTGGTAACATATGATAACGTTGAAAACCCGTATGCACCCTCGCGTGATAGCATAGTTACTGTGCCCGATTTTGAAAATGTGGCTGTTTCTTCATATTTTACGGATATACAAAACCATTGGGGACGCGATTATATAAATATTCTCGCTCACAATAATATTGTAAGCGGAAAGACACAAAGCCTGTTTTCCCCTGACGAGGGTGTAACGCGTGCGGAATTTGCAAAAATGCTTTCCTGTGCCTTTTCAATTCGTCCGTATGCTGACTTTAAAGTTTTTAACGATGTAACAAAAAAAGACTGGTTTTATGAATATGTAACGGCACTTAACCTTACAGGAATTTGCAGCGGCACCTCCGCTGATACGTTTTCGCCATATTCATACGTCACGCGGGAGGCTGCCTGCGCAATGCTCATACGCACATATGAAAAGGCAGGCGGAAAAGTAATCGTAGGCGAGCATAAATTTACTGACAGTGAAGACATTTCCCCGTGGGCAAGCGAGTTTGTTTTAAAAGCAGCTTCCCTTGGAATTGTCCGCGGTGACGATAGCGGCTCTTTCAGGGGGAAAGCTGTAACCACCCGTGCTGAGGCGGCAGCCCTTATCGTAAGACTTTGTGAAAAATTGAGGATGAAGTAATATGACAAAGAAAATTATTAATACGCTTGCTTTAATACTCTATGCGCTGCTTATTTTTATAGTCTTTATTAATACGCGTGATTTTTCTATTGACAAGCTTCTCACCTACACACCACAAAGTCCCCTTCTTGCAGCATTTTTTATGTTCGGGCTCTACGCGATAAAAAGCATAAGTGTTGTTTTTCCCATCATATTGCTGCAGATAGCGAGTGGCTTTTTGTTTCCTGCCCCGATAGCACTTTTAATTAATTTTATAGGTGCGATAATTGATTTTACACTTCCCTACTTTTTAGGCAAATTTACAGGCGCAGAGGCAGCGGAGAAAAAATTCTCCAAACACCCGGCTTTAACAAGACTTTTTGAAAAGCAGCATCAGCACGAATTTTTCCTGACATTCTTTCTTCGCGTTATAAGCTGCCTTCCCTGTGACCTTGTCAGTATGTACCTTGGGGCGCTGAAATTTAAGTTTGACCGCTACCTTGTTGCAAGTATGCTTGGAACGCTCCCCGGACTTATTCCGGCAACATTTATGGGGCAAAGTATCACAGACCCGCTTTCACCACAGTTTATAACTGCACTTTCAATTACAATTGTCTGCACGGTTTTGTCGTTTGTAATATATTATATTTATAAAAAGAAGAAGGAGAATTGATTTTTCATCAATTCTCCTTCTTCTTTGTGCATCTTATTTCACAATGTCTTTTGCCACCTTGTTTTTCGGTGTTTTTGTCATTTCAACAACTTCTTTCTCCGCTTTGGTGGTTTTTTTGGCAACTGTTTTTTTAGCAGCAGGCTTTTTAGCAGTTTCCTTCTTTGCTGCTGCTTTCTTTGCAGGTGTCTTTACAAGGGTAAAAAGTCGCAATGCAGCATCATAGTCACCCTCAACCATCATTATGCCGTCACCTATGCTTTCCTTCGGCTCTTTTTCTCCTTTTATAATTTTCTCAAGTTCCTGCCCTGTTACAATAATTTTTACATTGCGGTCATAATACTCATACGGCTCTACGAGAAGCTTTCCGCCGCTGATTTGCACATAGAAAGCACCCTCCCCCTCTCCATATATATCAAATTCCACGGTTGTATCCTCTTTAATCTCTTTAGCTGCTGTTTTGTTTAAGCTTTTTTTGACAAGTTCAACAATTTGTTCGTATGTCATCATATTTCCTCCTTTTTTCTTTTATTTAATTTTATTATGCCACCGCTGCGAATATAATTCAATAAACTAATTTTTGTTTCTTTGATATATTACATCAAAATTTGTCATAAATAATTTTAAAATTATATATTGAATAACCCAGGAAAAGTAGTATAATAGTATTATAACAGTGAAAGGATTTTTGATTATGGAAAAGAAGCTTCTTCTTATCTACAATCCCGTTAGCGGAAAAGCACAGATAAAAACGTATCTTGCTGATATTATTGACATTTACACCAATAAAAATTATGCTGTCAGTGTCCATCCTACAAAGTGTAAGCTGGATGGTTTTAATTATATAAAGGAAAATGCACCCTACTACGATGTTATATCCGTTTGCGGCGGCGACGGTATGCTTAACGAGGCGGTCAGTGCCCTTATGCATATTGAGGAAAAGCTGCGTCCTGCGCTTGCATATCTTCCTTCGGGCAGTACAAACGATTTTGCAGGTACGGTGGGACTCCCTCTTGACATCCGCCACGCTGCAAAAATGGTTGTTGACGGCAGTCCGTTTTTTTGCGATGCAGGAAAAATGAACGATAGTTATTTTGCATATATTGCGGCTTTCGGTGCCTTCACATCGGTTGCATACGATACAGCGCAGGAATTTAAGAATGTTTTCGGGCATCTCGCCTATATTTTAGAGGGGATACGTCAGCTTCCCACGATAAAGCCGCATCACATCCGTGCAACATTTGACGATAAGGTTATTGAGGATGAGTTTATGCTGGGTATGGTTACAAATGCACTGCAGGTTGCAGGTATCAAGCACGGTATGGGAACAACAATTTCCCTTAACGACGGACTTTTTGAGGTGTTTCTTATTAAGCGTCCGCAAACGGCTGTCGGCTATCAGAATCTGGTGAGTGCCTTTCTTACCCAGGATCTTGAAAAAACAGAAGATATAATAAGCTTTAAGGCATCAAAAATTACATTTGAAAGCGATGCGCCGCTCCCCTGGACACTTGACGGGGAATTCGGCGGCGAAGTCACAACTGCGCATATAGAAAATCTTCCACGGGCATTTTCCGTGATAGTATAAAAATAACAGGTTGCTTTGCAACCTGTTATTTTTATACTATTTTTTAATTAATCCATTCTCTATTGCATAGCTTATAATTCTACGCGCTGCCGGTGCGCATACCGAGCCGCCGCCCCGTCCGGAGTATTCCTTCATAACGCAAAGCGCTATCTGCGGATTATCTGCAGGGGCAAAGCCTATAAACCATGCATGGGTCTTACCCTCGCGTTCGTTTTCGGCAGTTCCCGTTTTTCCTGCAACATCTATGCCGCTTACACGTGCCGCAGTGCCCGTTCCCGAAGAAACACACTCTACCATATATTCTTTCAGCATTTTTGCAGTTTCAGCGTCAACTGCCTCGCTAAGTGCATTTGTCGGTGCTTTATAGATTGTGTCACCGTCACTGTAAAAAGCCTTTTCAACTATATACGGCTTCATAATCACACCGCCGTTTGCAACTGCCGATGCGACAAGCGCCATATGAAGCGGTGTTACCTGTAGTGCGCCCTGCCCTATTGCCACGGATGCAAGATGCGCACTGTCAAGGTCGCTATATTTATTCTTTACTGCCTTTGTTTCAATATCAAACGGAATTTTTGTTGAAATGCAAAAATCATTTGAAGTACGCTCGAGCAGGTCATTTCCCACTTTTTCAGAAAGCTCGGTAAAATATACATTGCTTGAATACTTTATCGCATCACTCATATCTATTTCTCCGTAGGCTTTCTCATTTGCATTTTTAAATTCCTTGCCGCCTACTATGGTTTTTCCGCTATCCTCGGTTATAAAATCAGCGTAGCCAGCCTTAATTCCTGCCGCTGCGGAAATCACCTTGAAGGTGGAGCCGGGCGCATATAACCCCTGGGTCGCCCTTGAAAGAAATGGTGCATCACTACTCCCTGAAAGCTTGTCCCAGTTTTGTGTAAGCTTCTCTTCATTCGGATCAAACGACGGATTTGAATAAAGGCAGTAAACCTCCCCCGTTACGGGATTAAGTGCAACCACACTTCCGTTGTCATTTCCCAAAAGCTCTGCCGCAAGCTTTGTCATACCGTTATCGAGTGTCAGTGCAAGGTCTGCCCCCTTGCTAAATTCCTTTTCATCGCTCTTGTCTTTCTTCAAAACCTCAATAACCGACTGTGTATCAAGAAGAAAGCTGTTAAATTTAAGCTCTATACTCGTTTTTCCGTACGTGCGGCTGTTATATCCTATTGTATGCGCGTAAAGCTTTCCGTATGGGTATATCCTTTTTTGCGAGTCACCCTCCTGCTCGCTTTTGGCTAAAACTGCGCCGCCCCGATCATAGATTGTTCCGCGCAAAATACGCTCTTCCTTTTCCCATACACGCTGATTATAGCTCGAATTTACAATATCGCCTGCACGGAAAATGGTAAAATACGTAAGATAGATAACTATGATTAAAAAGAGGGCGAGCACCGCCGTCATAACGGTTATTATGCGCTTATTCAATTTCATCGGTGACCTCCCCCTTCATACCGCTTATTGCCTGCAGTATTCCCAGGACAATAAACGTAGTAATCATACTGCTTCCGCCATAGCTTATGAAAGGGAGCGTTATTCCCGTCAGGGGAATCAGTTTTATAACGCCGCCCACTATTATAAATGTCTGTATACCAAGCATTACACTAAGTCCGACACTTACAGCTTTATTAAATTCATTTGTGCTGCTGAGCGCAATCTTAAACCCTCTGTACACAAGCACAAAGTATAGCATAATTATTGCCGTACCGCCAAGAACACCCATCTCCTCGCAGATTGCCGAAAAGATAAAGTCGGAGCTCACAACAGGGATAAAATACGGACTGCCGCTTCCTATGCCGCTACCGACAAAACCGCCTGCACCAATTGCAAAAAGCGACTGTGTAATCTGATACCCTTTTCCGGTAATATCGGCAAACGGGTCAAGCCACGTTGAAACACGCACCTGAATATGGCTCATAAAATTGACACCAACGAAGGCTGCCGCAACCACCATCAGCACATTTGCAGAGAAGAAAAGCCTGCTTTCCCCGTAAATATACAAAAATGCAAGGTATATCGCAAAAAAGAGCAGTGCTATTCCCCATTCGCGCTGAAGGAGCAGACAAAACGCATTTATGTATGCAATACCTGCCGCAAGACACAGACGCATACGCTTTAATTGCTTTTGCTCTATATCTGTTTTCTTTTTCTTTTTTTCCTTTTTATCGCCTTTTTTAATTTCGGGCAATCGCGCATTTGTAAGTATCGCTGCCAGAGATAAAACGAACAATATTCGTATAAATTCACTTGGCTGAACGGATACTCCGCCAAGGACAATCCAGTTTTTCGAGCCGTTTCTAACCGTACCGAAAATCGCGGTTACTAAAAAAAGCAGCATCGAAAGTCCAAAATAAAGAAGCGTTAATCGCTTAAAATATTTATGAAAAATTCTGTAAAGAAGCATTGTCACAAAAAAGAAACCTACACCTAAAAGATAGAGCTTCATCTGTCTTATTCCGTTATCCAGGTTAATTCTTGACTGCATTATAATTCCTACCGAGGAAAGCATCGATATTATTACAAAAAGATACCCGTCACCAAGATGGCATAATGATATAAGCATATACGCCGCAATGCTCAGCACACACATACCGATGCTGAGCATTGCCATATTTTTATCCGCACCGCCCTCGTGGAGCATCACCAGAAACATCCCCAGAAGGTTTACCGCAATAAGCAGAAAAAGCGGTCTTATACTTTGTAGCTTGTTATTCATAATTACTCACCATTATTCACTTTTTGTAGGTAATACGAACAGGAAATTTGTTCTGCCGACAGAAATCTTATCACCATCAAGAAGCTCCACCGCCTTGTCAGAAAGTGCCTCTCCGTTAAGGTACGTACCATTGGTACTGTCAAGATCCTCAAGGTAAAACTTACCGGAAGACTTAAATATGCGGCTATTCTTTGTAGAAAGGTATTTGTCAGCTATGCTGATATCGCATTTTTTACCCCTGCCGATAACCTCGTTATCTGATATTTCATAGCTTTCATCAACCACAAAATCAAGCTCGTGGCGAAGGTTGATAAGCTTTAAATACGCATCGGCAAGTCCGCCTGCCTTTTTTCTGTACATTACGCGGATATCAAGAAATATCATCCTGATAATCGCATAAATGAAAAGGTAAATTATAACCACAAAAATGTATGTCAATATTTTTGAGAAAACAGTCTGCACAAAGCATCACTCCTCAACGTATTTCAAGACCGACAACGAAGAAAAAGCCGATTTTCAGCCATTTTTGGCAGAGCAGGGATTACTTCGTTTCGGTCAGCCATACGGGTGAATTGGTATTTTCATCTATATGGTCAATATTTTCAAAGGTTTCACACGAATAGTCAATACCCTTTTTCTTGAGCGATGCGTGGCATCCGTCTTTCACAAGGGTATATATAACTGCAAAAAGCGGTACTGCACATACCATTCCCCATATACCGAAAAGTCCGCTTCCCACAAGTATTGAGAACAGCACCCAGAAGCTTGACACGCCGGTTGTGCTCCCTAAAATCTTGGGGCCGAGAATGTTTCCGTCAAACTGTTGCAAAACAATTATTATAACAACAAAGGTTATGCACTTTATCGGATTTACCAGAAGAATTAAAAGCGCACTTGGTATAGCACCGATAAACGGGCCGAAAAACGGAATAATATTCGTCACACCTATAATAACACTTACAAGTGCACTGTAAGGCATATTGACAATTGTCAGAATGATAAAGCAAAGTGTACCGATGATAATTGAATCAAAGATTTTACCTGTAATAAAGTTTCCGAATTTATCGTGCGTCAGGCGGCACAGTGCAATAACATTGTTAGCCTTTTTAAATGACATTGTACTGTAAAAAATCCTTTTAATCTGCGCCACAAACTTCTCTTTGTCTTTAAGAATATAAACAGAAACGATGATACCGATGAGTATATTAAGCACTGCCGACACCATGCCGTAAACTCCGCTTGAAACGCCAAGTATCAGCGTGTTTATATTTGGTATTATTTCCCTGAGTCTTGTTGCAAGGTCTGAAAGATTGGTTGAAAAGCCGCTTATAGACTCCTCAAGGAAGCTCAGGATTATCGGATTTTTATTAAGCATCTCCTCTCCCCATGTAAGAGCCTTGTTTGCGTATTCAGGGAGGCTCTGTACAAGAGATTCAATACTCTTTGAAATTTCGGGCACAACAAGGTCAACAAGCGCAAGCACCAAAAGCACCGTAATCGCCCAAGTAATGATTATGGAAATCGCCCTTACGCTGCCTTTAAAACGCCTTGTCCCCTTTTTGAAAATCTTTTTCATCGCAGGATAAACAAAACCGTGCTCAATCATATTCATAAGCGGATTGAGGATATACGCCATAATAAGTCCGTATGTTATCGGTCTGAGACTTCTTGCAATCAGCGAAAAGATTGCCCCGACAGACTCCCGCTCTTTTAAAATCATATAAAACACAATGCTCGCCGCAACGCTCAAAAATGCAGTTACGCCCCAGCAAATATGTTTTTTATCCCAAGGAAGCTTCATAATAATAACCCATACCCTTTCTGCCTGCTGATGCAGTTGTAAAATTTTCCTATATATACTATACCTTTTTTTTCTTGCGATTACAAGATTAATATTACATTTGTAACGTAAATGTCATTTTTTATTGACATAAACGAAAAAATACTATAAAATAAACAATAGAAAATGGAGGTATGTGTAATGGATAAGCTTATACTTGTCGTTGATGACGAAGCACCCATTGTTGAAATATTGAAATTCAATCTTACAAAATCAGGATACCGTGTTCTTGCCGCATACGACGGTGAGGAGGGTTTTCGCCTTGCAACAAGCGAAAAGCCTGACCTTATTTTGCTTGATGTAATGCTGCCGAAAATGGACGGGTTTGAGGTTTGCAAAAAAATCCGTGAAAAGCATTCAACCCCTATAATTATGCTTACTGCACGCGATGAAGAGGTTGATAAGGTTTTAGGGCTGGAGCTTGGTGCTGATGACTATATTACAAAACCTTTTTCCGTGCGCGAGCTTCTTGCACGTGTAAAAGCAAATATACGCCGCACTGCCTCCGATATGCAGCAGGAGGGCGAAGGCGATATTATTAAGTATGAAAATCTTACCATCAACCCTGCACGTTATGAGGTTTCAAAGGATGAAACTGTCATTGACCTTACCCTTCGTGAGTTTGAGCTTTTGAAGTTTCTTGCTATGCAGCCTGGCAAAATTTTCACACGCGAAACCCTTCTTGAAAAGGTTTGGGGATATGAGTACTTCGGCGATGTAAGAACTGTCGACGTTACAGTGCGCCGTCTTCGTGAAAAGGTTGAGGATAATCCTGCCGCACCCAATTTCATTATGACAAAGCGCGGCGTTGGGTACTATTTCAATAAATAAAGAGAGAAGATTATGTTTAAAAGTATTCAGTGGAAAATAATAGCAATATTCCTTTTGCTGACCGTTAGCGTTATGATAGTGGTCGGTACTTTTCTGCTGCAAAATATTTCTGCGTATTATTATAATGAATTTAATAATTCACTTGACACGCAGGTTTTTACGGACACACTTACAGAGGAGATTGACAGTGCCCTTTCCGCTGAGGACGGTGTTTATAAAACACTGGAGCTTTTGAAGGTTTACTCTGTCAGAATGGGAATTGACTCCTTCCGTAATTATTACGTGCTTGATAAGACGCTCAACATCTTAGGCGGCTCTTCTGATGCAGGCACGGCTTTTAGCGCAACGCCCAATCTTATTTTGGCAATGACCGGAAAAAAAGGTGTACTTACAGACAGAAATTCTACTTTTATGGACTATGCCCTGCCGGTCGCAGACGGTGAATATATCATCTATGTTACCGACACTAAAGAAGAAATCAATGAGGTTATCAACAATATGTTTATCAACATATTCTGGGGACTTCTGTTCGGTCTTCTTATAAGTCTTATATTGGGATTTTTCCTTTCAAGAACTATTATTGCCCCCATTTCCACGCTGCAGCACCGCAGTGAAAGTATGGCAGAGGGTGATTTCGGGCATAAAATCGAGGTACGCTCACGCGATGAAATCGGGCGTCTTACAATATCTTTTAACGAAATGGCTGCCAAAATCAATTCAAGTCTTGAAGAAATTCAGGCAGAAAAGAACAAGGTCGAGGCAATTTTGCTTCATATGACAGATGCCGTTGCCGCATATGACAACAGCGGTAATTTAATGCACATAAACCCTGCGGGTGAAAATTTGTTGGGTGAATACCGTGACAAAACATTTGACCAGTTCTTTGATATGCTCGATGCAAATATTTCTCTTTACCGTATACTTTACATTGATTCCGAGGAAACAATTGAGCGCGACTTTGAGTTCAAGGGGAAAAGCCTGAAGGCGTTTTTCGCGCCGTTCAATACGGAGCGTTCCCTTACGGCAGGTGTCGTTGTGGTATTTCAGGACATCACGCGCCGTCAAATGCTTGATAATGCGCGCCGCGAATTTGTGGCAAACGTATCGCATGAGCTAAGGACGCCTCTCACAACAATTAAAACCTATGCCGAGACTATTACCGATATGGGAAGTGAGGGCACAGACAGCTCCATACTCCATTTTGTAAAGGTAATAGAAAACGAGGCTGACCGTATGACACGCCTTGTTAAAGATTTATTGACGCTTTCTCAGCTTGACAGTTCAAAGAAAATTGAGCGCAGAAAAAAATTCGACCTTTCGCAGCTTGTTTCCTCTGTTACAGAAAAGCTCAGCATCTCTGCAAAGAACAGCGGTCACAGAATAAAGCTTGATATAAATATGAGCTCCCCTATTTGTTTTGGTGAGCCTGATGCAATCGAGCAGGTAATTACAAACATTATTTCCAATTCCATAAAGTATACACCCGGCGGCGGAAAAATTGATATAGGCTGCTACGGCGATTTTTCAAAAGCATACATTACGGTACGCGATAACGGAATTGGTATTCCTGCAAGCGACCTTCCCCGCATATTTGAGCGTTTTTATCGTGTTGACAAGGCGCGCAGCCGTCAAAGCGGCGGTACGGGACTGGGTCTTGCCATTGCAAAAGAAATTATTCTTCGTCACGGCGGCACTATAGAGATAGAAAGCCCCAATCAGCGCGGAACAATAGTAAAAATAACCCTTCCCCTCTACAATATGGAAACTGAGGAATAAATTAAAATAAAAAAGTAATCAATCATTAAGCCGATTGTAACACTGTTGTAACATTGTTATTGTATAATGGTATCAGAAAATAATATTTTTAAGCCTAGGATAGCCTAGCCCAATATGGTTTAAAAACAGAAATTTCGTATAATACTGCAGAAAATTCTTCAAATATACTCTTATGTGAATGGATGTGTTAAACAATGAAAAAGCTCGGCGTACTCTTCGCCGTTGTTATTGTAATATTCAGTTCGTTTTCCGCATTTGCTGCAAACCCAAGTTATATTTCAGCAAATGATCCGGGAACGGTACGCGACCTCGTTGTAGTGAAAAAGCCTGAGACGAAGAATTCCGCAACTCTTAAAAAGACTTACGGAATAACGGGTACGGGTAAAAGCGGTGTGCAGGTTGCATATTACAAATTCAACGGTTCTTCCTACGTATCAATAAAGGATTCAAACGGTGCTATCGCGCAGACTAAGATTGGCACTGCAAATGTTTTTTACAAGCAGGTTGCCCTTTCTGAAGGACATAATAAGTTTGCCGTAAGGGCGGAGGCACCAAACGGTACATATCAGGTGGAATATTTTGACATCAACGTACTTAACCAGAATATTTTAAACAATGTCAGCGGTTTTTCCAACGGAATACAGTCTCTTTATAACGGCTGGATGAATTAAGATAGCAAAAAGGCTTCAGGCAACAGTCTGGAGCCTTTTGTTTTTCTCTAAAGGAGGTGCTCATTATGCTGCGTGAGCGAATTAAAAGCTCTGCAATTGTTATTTTAATAATAAATCTCATATTTCTGACAGGGCAGCTCTGGTTTGACAATTCAACCACAATGGGCGCTAATGCGGCACGCTATATCCGCACGTTGCCCATTGTTGAAAAATTCTTTCCCACCCAACCCCAATACAGTCTTTCCAGGGAAAATCTTTCCCGTCCGAGGAAGTTTCTTATCAATGATGGCTCACTGTGGATGGCGTATTATAACACCGATATTGGTTTTTCGCCTATTGAGGAGCGTACACGCGAAATAATAAAGGGGTTTTTGCGCGGCGACATCACTGCAAGTAAAAAGATTGACAATGCCACCTGGGAGGCAGGGCTTGAATCGCTAAGTATTTATATTGAATATCCGGTTAGCTTTGAGACGAAGATGTTCTGCCTTATTATGGGCGTAGGAGCGCAAAATGCCCCCGCCGACATATCCTCCCTGCATGACTTTATAATACTTCCGTCAAGCGAGGAAAGCAATATCTGCATCCTTGTCAGAAATTCTGCCAACAATGATTTTTATGCATATATTTTAAATGATGAGTATGAGCTTCCTGCATCAGACCTTGCAGTATACACAAATAATGATGACGGTTATTATGAGCCAGCTTTCAGCACGGGGCTGCAGCTTGGGGAGAAAAGCAAGGTTTCCCTTTCCCCTCTCGTTCTTTTTTCCGATTCACAACCCGATACGGAGGTACTTCTCCCCCACAATCTTATAACTGAAAGCTCGAAAGATAAACTTCTTGAAAACTTTTCATTCAATCCGCTTTCCGTCACTCCTTATGAGGATAGCGACGGTGCGGCAAACTATATCGCAAACTATGCCTCGGCAAAGCTTTATCCGGATTCATTCTTTGAATATACTTCAGTAAGTGATGACCGCGGAATACTTCTTGACGAAAGCGGTGATGCCTACAATGTTCTCAACGCATCCATTGACTTTGCCGAAAAAACGTGGAGCTGTGTTTCACCGGAGCCGCTGAGTATACTCGTTACGAGCGACCTTTCGGATTATGACAGTGAAAACGTCTACACATTCAAGTTTGACTACTACTGTAACGGCAGACCAGTTGAAATAGCCCTCGATGAAAAATTCGGGCGCGAAAAAATGACCTCTGCCATTGAAATGAAGGTAAAGGGCGGCAGACTTATTTCCTACAGACAGTATATGCGCTCTTATAACAGCGTTTCTGTAAATATGCTTTCTGACACCTTCGTTACGGCACTTGACGATTTTGTAAAGGTACTTGATAAAGAGTCAAAGACACCCGTTATAATAGATGATATTTATATAGGTTATCTTGACCGCGGCGAGAGCGGTGAAATTAACGCCGCATGGCTTGCAAAAACCTCCGACGGCAGAATTTACCGCTATGAAACAAAGGAGGTTAAAGATGAACTGGAGTAAGATTAAAAATATAATGATATTCTTCCTCATAGCCATGAACATAGCAATGGTTGCGTTTATAGCTATGACCTCCCTGCGTGATGCAGCTATTCCAGAAAGTGTTATAGATGCATCAATCAAAGTTATGGAAGGGGGAAATTTTGAGTGTGACAGAGCGCTCTTTCCATCTAAAAGCTATACTCTGCCCCGTCTTGATGTGAAGTTTTTCACCGCAAGCGAGCTTGCAGATATATTTTTTTCAAAGCAGCTTGCTTTCCGTACCGTGGAAGACTCCCTTGTCGCACGTGAAGGGCGTGCAACACTTACCGTATCGGAAAATCATTTTCTCTACGAAAGCGGGTACGATGCCGATAACTCGCACAGTGTAAAGCAGGTAAAACGTGCCCTTGAAAAAGCAGGCATCAATATGGATAACAGTGTATATGACGAAATAGAGGATTGTTTTTACTATATGTATAAGGATGTAAACCTCTTCAATATGTATCTTCGTGCAAAGCTTGACTCTGACGGTGAGCTTTGTTATGTATCGGCACAGTGGCCCTCTAAGCTTTCTGTGCTTGAGGATAAGGATTTTTCCTTCACACAGGTTATTACAAAGCTTGCTCCTGCCTTTCCCGGCGGAGGCAGTGTTAAAGCGATTGAAGCAGGCTATGCACTTCATTCTTCAGGCGGCAAATATTTCTTCTCGCCTGCGTGGCGCGTTAATGTAGACGGAACATTAAAAATAATCGAATAAAAAACGGAGTTGTAAAAATCTCAAGATTTTTACAACTCCGTTTTTTATTGCTCTGTTTATCCGTTTATTTTTGCTAAAGCCTCTTCCTGCTCTTTCTGTACGTCTTCAAAAACAGAAATCATCGGCTTTATATCCTTACCTTTAAGCTTTCTGTCAACATAGTTTCTTGTAATCTTCATTACAAGACCTGAAAGAGCCAGAACACCGATAAGGTTAGGTACCATCATAAGACCATTGAATGTATCTGATATATCCCACGCAAGTGATGATGTAAGGAGCGCACCGCACAAAATCATTAAAAGGTGTATAACCTTATACACAACAACAGACTTTGTACCGAAAAGGTATTCCCAAGCCTTTGTTCCATAATGATCCCATCCGAGAACTGTTGTAAACGCGAAAAGAAGAATTGCAACTGCGATAAACCTCTCTCCCCAGATACCAAACAAGCCCGAGAAAGCTTTTGCAACAAGGTTTGCATCGGTTGCACCTGCCGCCATAATACCTGTTTCAAGATTAATAATACCTGATGTGAGAACTACGAGCGCTGTCATTGTACACACAACCATAGTATCTGCAAACACCTCAAAAATTCCCCAAAGGCCCTGACGTACCGGCTCTATAACATTTGAATTGCAATGTACCATAACAGATGAACCGAGTCCTGCTTCGTTAGAGAATACACCGCGCTTACATCCCTGTGTAACAATTTCCTTAATAGCAATACCGCTGACACCACCCCAAATGGCAGGAGCAGTAAATGCGTATTTAAAGATTGATGCAAACGCTGCGCCAATGCTTTTAAAATTAACTCCTATAATTATAAGACTTCCCGTAACAAAAAGAACTACCATAAAGGGAACAATCTTTTCTGCAAAATTTGCAATTCTTTTAAGACCGCCAAGAATAATAAGTGTAGCAATCACAAGAATAACAACACCTATAATAAGGTGATAAATGCTAACCTGACCAAACGGAACAGAAGAAAGTGCAGGAATATCAAACGCTGACACCACATTCACAACAATTTTGTTAACCTGACCCATTGCACCTATACCAAAGGATGCCAGAATTGCAAATACGGAGAAAAGTATTGCCAGTATTCTTCCTATGTATTTGCAGCCCTTGTATTTTCCAAGACCTTCTTCAAGGTAATACATAGCACCGCCTGACCATTCTCCGTCAGCATTTTTTCTTCTGTAATATATGCCGAGCACATTTTCAGAATAGTTTGTCATCATACCAAAAAACGCTGCAACCCACATCCAGAAAACCGCACCAGGTCCGCCGCCAACAATCGCCGCCGCAACACCTGCGATATTACCTACACCGATTGTCGCT
>JAZODM010000057.1:0-44793 GCA_045596985.1 Clostridia bacterium | reverse complement strand
TATACAAGGTAGTAGGTCACGGAACGGAAAAAATGGCACTTATGCAAAGCGGTGAAAAGCTTGACATACTTACAGGCCTTGGAAACGGCTACGATATTTCAAAAAGCGGTGATGCGCCCCTTCTTATAGGCGGTGGTGCAGGTGTTCCACCGATGTATATGCTCGCAAAAAAGCTTATAGCAGAGGGAAAAAAGCCTACCGTAATTCTTGGCTTTAATAAAAAGTCAGAGGTTTTTTATGAGGAGGAGTTTTCTTCTCTCGGTATAAAGACTATTGTTGCAACTGCAGACGGCTCATACGGTGTGAAAGGCTTTGTAACAGATGCATTTAAAGATATTTCCTACACATATTTCTTCACCTGCGGGCCTGAACCTATGCTCAAGGCGGTTTATAACACAACCACCACAAGCGGACAGATGAGCTTTGAGGCGCGTATGGGATGTGGCTTTGGTGCTTGTATGGGATGCACGTGCGAAACAATTACGGGCAACAAGCGCATCTGTAAGGAAGGTCCCGTTCTGGAAAAGGAGGAAATAAAATGGCAAAATTAGGTGTAAATCTGTCAGGATTAAAGCTTGATAACCCCATAATACCGGCGAGCGGTACATTCGGGTTTGGATATGAGTTTAGTGAATATTACGATATAAATATTCTTGGAAGTATTTCTATTAAAGGTACAACAAAAGACCCAAGATACGGAAATCCACTGCCGAGAATTGCAGAGTGCAGTAGCGGTATGTTAAATTCCGTGGGACTTCAAAACCCAGGCGTGGAGAAGGTTGTCAGCGAAGAGCTTCCAAAGCTTTCCAAATGTTTTTCAAAAAAGGTTTTGGCAAATGTCAGCGGATTTTCCCTTGAGGACTATGTCTATACCTGCGAAATAATGGACAAACAGGACGAGGTTGGAATTTTAGAGGTTAATATAAGCTGCCCCAACGTAAAGCACGGCGGAATGAGCTTTGGTACAAGTCCTGAAAGTGCGGCAGAAATTACACGTGCCGTTAAAAGCGTGACAAAAAAACCCGTTTATATGAAGCTTTCCCCCAATGTTACCGACATTGCATCTATTGCAAAGGCGTGTGAGGAGGCAGGCGCAGACGGAATTTCGATGATAAATACTCTTATGGGTATGAGAATAAACCTTAAGGACAGAAAACCAATCCTTGCAAACAAGGCAGGCGGTTTTTCGGGCAGTGCAATTCTTCCCGTAGCGCTTGCAATGGTTTACAAGGTATATGAAACAGTTAATATTCCCATTATCGGTATGGGCGGTATCACTACGGCAGAGGATGTTATTGAAATGATGCTTGCGGGTGCAACGGCAGTAGAGGTAGGCGCAGCAAACCTGACAGAGCCGTATGCGTGCAAAAATATTATTGAAGAGCTTCCCGCTGTTATGGAAAAATATAAAATTGATAGTTTAGAAAGTATAATCGGAGGTGCACACTGATGGGTAAGGATGTAATAGTAGCGTGTGATTTTGCGTCAAAGGATGCGCTTATCACATTTTTGGACAAGTTTTCGGGAAGAAAGCCTTTTGTAAAAATCGGTATGGAGCTTTTTTATGCAGAGGGTCCCGAGATTGTAAAGGAAGTTAAGAAAAGAGGACATAAAATCTTTTTGGATTTGAAGCTTTGTGATATTCCCAACACAGTTAAAAAATCAATGAAGGTACTCTCTTCACTTGATGTTGATATGACAAACCTTCACGCATTCGGTACAAAGGAAATGATGAAGGCGGCAATTGAAGGCTTAACACGTGAGGACGGAACACGCCCCATCTTAATCGCCGTTACACAGCTCACATCGACAAGTGAGGAGCGTATGAAAAATGATTTGCTTATTGATGCACCGCTTGCAGAGGTTGTTGAGCATTACGCAAAATGTGCCGCAGAAAGCGGACTTGACGGTGTAGTATGCTCTCCGCACGAGGCAACACGTGTGAAAGAGGTTTGCGGAAAGGACTTCGTAACCGTTACACCAGGTATCCGTTTTGCGGACTCCGCAGCAGATGATCAGGTAAGAATTATGACACCCGAGAAGGCAAAGAGTGTAGGCAGTGATTATATTGTTGTAGGCCGTCCCATCACCGCTGCAGATGACCCCGTAGCGGCATATGAAAGATGCGTTAAAGAATTTGTAGATTAAAGGAGATAAAGATAATGAAAGAACTTATTGCAAAAGATTTACTTAAGATTAAAGCCGTATTTTTAAGCCCTGATGAGCCTTTTACATGGGCAAGCGGTATTAAAAGTCCTATTTACTGTGACAACCGCCTTACACTTACCGCACCCGAGGTAAGATGTGATGTTGAAAAGAGCCTTGCTGAGGTTGTAAAGACATATTACCCCGATGCGCAGGTTCTTATGGGAACATCAACTGCAGGTATTGCACACGCTGCAATTACTGCACACCTTCTTGATATGCCGATGGGTTATGTGCGCAGCGGTGCAAAGGACCACGGCAGACAAAACCAGATTGAGGGTAAGCTTGAGGAAGGCGATAAGGTTGTTGTTATTGAGGACCTTATTTCCACAGGCGGCAGCGTAATCGAGGTTGTAGAAGCTCTTCGTGCAGCAGGTGCAGAGGTTTTAGGTATTGCATCAATCTTTACTTACGGAATGAAAAAGGGTCTTGAAAGACTTGAGGCAGCAAATGTAAAGAACATCAGCCTTACAGATTTTGATACAATCGTTGAGGTTGCAGCAAAGGAAAATTATATTAAGGAAGAGGATAAAGAGCGTCTTATAAAATTCCGCAACAATCCCTCTGATGAAAGCTGGATAAAGGCGTAATTTTCAAATATTAAGAGAGGAAGATGGAGAAGTGAAGGACCTTATCGATATTCTTGATTTATCAACTGACGAAATTGATGAGCTTATTGAAAGTGCAAATGACATAATCAAAAACCCCGATAACTACAGAGAAAAGTGCAGGTATAAAAAGCTTGCAACGCTCTTTTTTGAGCCTTCGACACGTACAAGGCTCAGCTTTGAGGCGGCAATGTACGAGCTTGGCGGAAATGTAATCGGTTTTTCCGAGGCTAATTCAAGCTCTGCCGCAAAGGGTGAAAGCGTTGCAGATACTGTAAGAACAGTTGAATGCTATGCTGATATTATTGCAATGCGCCATCCCAAGGAGGGTGCACCGACAGTTGCATCAATGAAAACTAAAGTTCCCGTAATTAATGCAGGTGACGGTGGTCACAACCATCCTACGCAGACGCTGACAGACCTTCTTACAATTAAGAGGGAAATAGGGCGGCTCGATAACCTTACAATAGGTCTTTGCGGTGACCTTAAGTTTGGAAGAACGGTACATTCGCTTATTCAGGCAATGGTGCGTTATCCTAATGTGAAGTTTATTATGATTTCGCCTAAGGAATTGAGACTTCCCGAATATCTTATAAACGAAGTACTGCTCCGGAATAATGTAGAGTTTGTTGAAACGGAAAGCCTTGAGGACTCTATTTCACAGCTTGACATTCTTTATATGACACGTGTTCAGAAGGAAAGATTTTTTAACGAGGCTGACTATGTAAGACTTAAGGATACATATGTCCTTACTCCTGAAAAGCTTGCTTCGGCAAAGCCCACGATGCGTGTTCTTCATCCGCTTCCCCGTGTTAACGAAATCAGTGTCGAAGTGGATGAAGATGGGCGTGCGTGCTATTTCAGGCAGGCGCTCAACGGCAAATTTATCAGAATGGCGCTTATTCTCAAGCTTCTTGGAATACAGTAAGAAAGGGTGGGAACTTTATGCATATTGATGAAATAACAAACGGTATCGTAATTGACCATATTGCAGCAGGTAAAAGTATGGAAATATACAAGCTGCTTAACCTTGATGCACTTAAGTGCTCGGTAGCGATTATAAAAAATGTACCGAGCAAAAAAATGGGAAGAAAAGATATAATAAAGATTGACGAGGCACTTGATGTTGACCTTGAAGCGCTCGGTTATATTGACAACGGAATTACAATCAATACAATAGAAAACGGTGTAAAGACGAATAAAAGGCACTGTGAGCTTCCCGAAAGAATTACAAACATTGTAAAATGTAAAAACCCCAGATGCATCACATCGGTGGAGCAGGAGATAGACCACGTGTTTAAGCTTACTGACCGTGATAATAAGGTTTACAGATGCATTTATTGTGAAATGAAGGCAAAGCAGTAATCAGTTTTAAATCAAGATTTCCTAAAGGGATTGAACTCTTGATATTATTATTACAGTATGATAAAATACCCTTGTATCATTTCCAAAAGGAGTTTTAGGAAAATGAAGTTAAAAAGACTTATTGCCATATGCGCGGCAATATGTGTTTTTTGCACTGCGCCTATAGCTTTTGCGCAAGAGGCTTTTATCTCGCGCGGTGAGGTGGCGGATATGCTGCTTAGCGCTGCAGATGATTATAACGAAAATGTAGGACGCAGTGATATAATAAAAGGATATGATGACGGAAATCTTCACGAAGAAAGGTTTGTTACGCGGGCAGAGGCGCTTGTAATGCTTCGCCGTGCATTTGGCACTTTGCCAAAATGCACAGGACATAATGCGCGCACTGCACTTAGAAGTGAGGATTTTAAAGATATCCCCGTTTGGGCGCAAAAAGAACTTGAAGATGTTTTTGACAGCGGAATTGCAGGCGGCACGGGAAATGGACTTTTTTCACCTGATACATACGTGACAAAAGGGCAGATGGAGCTTTTTTTAAAGCGTGTGTACGCTTTATTTGCTACAAATCCAAAGGATGATTTTTATGCTGCCGTAAACAAGGAAGTTCTTGAAAAGCTTAAGCTTTCGCACGGGAATGTTATTGCAGGTCCAGTTTATGATATTCAAAGCACGGTAAGCTCGCGGATAAATGACATAATAATAAGTGCAATTAATTCAAACAGTAAGGATGGCACTCCCAAGCGGAAAATAGCTGATTTTTATTCCAGCATTATTGATACCCAAAAAAGGGATAAAGAGGGGATTAAACCGATTGAAAAATATCTTGCACAGTTAGAAAACGCAAGGACAATAAGCGAACTTGTCTCCATTGCAAATACTCTTAAAAACGAGCTTTGCGTAGATGCGTTTTTAAGTTTCTCCCTCACTGTTGATATGAAAGACAGCTCGTCTTATATACTGTCTTTTAATACAATGACACCGCTTATGAATAAAGAGGTGTATTTTGAAGAGGGTGATTTACAGGACGGATATAAAGAGTATATTGAATCTCTGCTTCTTCTTAGCGGGGAGGGCAGGGAGCAGGCTGAGAAAAATTCGCAGGAATTTTTTGAGTTTGAAAAGAAGCTTGCTGAAAATATGCTCGATATGAGTGATACGAAAAATGTAGATGCAATTTATAATGTTTTTACATATAATAAGCTTATAGCGATGTTCCCCGATTTTGATATGGAGGAAGTTCTTAAAGGGTGCAACCTTCAGAAGGCGGACAAGATACTGGTGGAGGACGAGGCTCTTGTACAATGCTTTGCAACGCTTTTTAACCAGTTAAACTTTAATGCTTTGAAAACTGCTGCAAAGGTTGCTGTTCTTGATACGTGGGGATTCACCCTCACAAGTGAGTTTTCTGTGGCACGTCACAGCCTTGATAAGATGCTGACGGGAAAAGACGAAATGTACACACCAAAGCAGCAGGCAGTTCTCGTTTTGCAGTCAGAAATGCCTGATTATCTGGGGGAAATGTACGCAGAAAAGTATTTTGACAAAGAAACAAAGAATTACGTAGAGAATATGGCAAATGACATTATAGCGGTGTATAAAAATCGTATAAAAGGCCTTCCGTGGATGAGCGAGAGTGCAAAGGAAAAGGCGATAAGAAAGCTTGACACGATGAAAATCAAGGTTGGATATAGTGAAACTGTGGAAACCTTCCTTGACAATGTGAAAATATTGTCGCCCAAAGACGGAGGAACATTTTTCACAAACTTACTGAACATCAAAAAGGAGAGGTCAAGAAGCCTTTCACTTTTACAAAATACGAAGCCAAACCGTGATGTGTGGGATATTTACCCGTATACAGTAAATGCGTGCTATAATGCTGCCAATAATGATATAACTGTTCCTGCGGCAATTATTGAAAAACCGTTATATGATAAAAACAACAGTTACGAGGAAAACCTTGGTGGTATAGGTTACGTCATAGCTCACGAAATATGCCATACGTTTGATAACATTGGTGCACGCTTTGATGAAAACGGGAATGCAGGCAATTGGTGGAGCAGTGAGGACTACGCTGAGTTTGAAAAGCTTTGTAATGAACTTGGGAATTTCTATGACGGGGAAGAGGCGATTGCGGCAATCCCCACGGATGGAAAGCTCACTTTGGGCGAAAATGTAGCTGATCTTGGCGGCGCAATATGTATTACGCGACTTGCAGGGGAAAAGGAAAATGTCGATTATAAGCTTTTATACACTTCTATGGCAAGGGCACTTGCGTGTACGAAAACAAGGGAGTTTGCACTCCTTCGATCAAAAACGGACACACACGCAGATGAAAAGCTGCGTATTAACAAGGTGCTTATGAATATCAGCGAATTTTATGATGCGTTTGATATAAATGAGGGGGACGCAATGTATGTTGCACCCCAAGACAGAATAAATATATGGTAAGCTAAGATGTTTAAAATAAACTATAGTGAGGGGAAGAAATGAATACTAAGGAATTGTATAGCGTTCTGGAACATTTTGATTTTGAAAGTGATGCAAAGATTTACGGAAACGGTCATATCAACGAAACGTATATCGTGGATCCTAAATACATAGTTCAGAAAATTAATACAAAGGTTTTTAAAAACCCTGATAAGCTTATGAACAATATTATTGCAGTTACGAGCTTCCTGCAGGAAAAAATTGTGCAGGAGGGCGGAAATCCTGAAAGAGAAACGCTGACTATTATTCCGACAATTGAAGGACACAATTTCTATAAGGCAGATAAAGATAACTGCTACAGATGTTATGAGGCGATTTCCGATACTTTTTCAATTGAGACGGTAGAAAATCCGCACGATTTATATGAGGCTGCAAAGGCATTTGCTCTTTTCCAGAAAAGACTTGCAGATTTTCCGGCGGAGGAACTTTCAGAGACAATAAAGGATTTTCATAATACACCAAAGCGCTTTAATGATTTAGTGGAGGCAATTGAGAAAGACGAGTTGGGCAGGGCGAAGAATGTAAAGGCAGAGATAGAATTTGCCCTTTCCCAAAACGACTGGATAGATGCTGTTACAAAAGGACTCGCTGACGGGTCTGTTCCGCTGAGAGTTACACATAATGATACAAAGATAAATAATGTGCTTTTTGATACGGCAACAAGGAAAGCTATTTGCGTAATTGACCTTGACACCGTGATGCCCGGCTCGCTTCTTTATGACTTTGGTGATGCACTGAGAATTGGTGCTGCATCAGGGGAAGAGGATGAGGTTGATTTATCGAAAATATTTTTCAGACTTGATTGCTTTGAATCATTTGTTAAGGGATTTGCCGAGGAAATGGGTGAAAGCCTGACAAAACGTGAGGTGGAGCTTCTCTCGCTCAGCGCAAAGCTTCTTACATACGAATGCGGAATAAGGTTTTTAACAGATTATTTAAACGGAGATACATACTTTAAAATTCATAGGGAAAACCATAACCTTGACAGGTGCAGAACGCAATTCAAGCTGGTTTGCGATATAGATGCAAAGATGACTCAGATGAATGAGATTGTAAAAAAATATTTTGCATAATAAAAAGGAGGCACTGCCTCCTTTTTATTATGCGTTTGAGTAAAGCGAATATAGCTTTGCATAGTCGCCGCCTTTTTTAATAAGCTCATAATGTGTGCCTTCCTCTGTAATTCCTTCAGATGTCAGGAAAAGAATACGGTCAGCATTTTTTATTGTTGTAAGTCTGTGAGCAATGGTAAAGGTTGTTCTGTCGGAAGATAGCTTTTCGAGTGATTTTTGCACTACAAGCTCACTTTCGTTATCAAGCGCACTTGTCGCCTCGTCAAGAATGAGAATAGGCGGATTTTTTAGAAATACACGTGCAATTGATATTCGTTGTTTTTGTCCGCCTGAAAGCTTCACACCACGCTCACCGACGTAGGTTTGATAGCCGTCTGGAAGATTTGTTATAAATTCGTGTGCGCCTGCCGCCTTTGCCGCATTCTGAACTTCCTCCTGCGTTGCGCCAGGATTTCCGTAAAGGATATTTTCGTAAACACTTCCGCTGAAAAGGTATACGTCCTGCTGTACTGTACCGATGTTTTTCCGGAGTGATTTCAGCGTTAAGTCGCGTATATTCATTCCATCAATAAATATATCACCGCCTGCAAGGTCATAAAAACGCGGAATAAGGTTACAAAGCGTACTCTTACCGCCGCCGGAGGGGCCGACAATGGCGATATTTTCTCCTTTTTTAACATGCAGATTAATATGATTAAGAACATCACTGTCGTTTTCGCTATAGCGGAAGCGTACGTTCTTAAGCTCTATTTCGCCCACCATATTATCTGCAGAAATTGCATCAGGAGAATCTGTAATTGTAACGGGTTCTTCAATTATTTCCATAAAGCGCTCTATGCCTGTAATTCCCTTTTGAAACTGCTCTGTAAATTCAACTATACGGCGGATTGATGTAATAAGTGTCTGTATATACAGAAGATAGGCGATAAGGTCAGAGGAATCTATGTGACCATTTATCATAAAGAGGGAGCCGATTATAATAACGCCAATATACATAACACCGTCAAAAAAGCGTGTGCCCGACTGAAAAAGTGCCATATATTTATAGGCGAATTTTTTTGTCTGTAAAAACTTTATATTGTCATCGCTGAATTTTTCACGCTCAATATCCTCGTTTGCAAAACTTTTCACAACGCGTATTCCAAGCAAGCTATCCTCAAGCTGTGCATTAAGAGCAGCAACCTGTTCGCGCTGCATTTTGAATGCCGCCTTCATTTTCTTTCTGAAAACAATAATTGAAAGGAGCATCAGTGGCAATAACAAAAAAATCAGCAGTGTGAGGAGGAAATTTATCCTCGCTAAAATAATAAAGGCGCCGACAATCTTTATTGCAGCTATAAAAAATTCCTCGGGGCAGTGGTGCGAAAATTCTGTTACGTCAAAAAGGTCATTTGTCACCCTTGACATTATTTGCCCGACCTTTACATTATCGTAGTAGCTAAAGGGAAGCTTTTGAAGATGGTCGAATAAATCGCGCCGCATATCGGTTTCAAGGCGCGCGCCCATCACGTGACCCACATCAGCCATATAATAGTTTGCCACGGTATCACAAAGCCTTAAAAACACATATATTCCGCCAAGACGCAATACTGTTGAAAGCAGAATTTCGGCAGAGCTGTTCAGCGCAGTGTTTGTTATTTGCCTTACTATCATTGGAAAGGCAAGCTCGCACACTGTAGTGATTGCTGCGCAAAACAAATCAAAAATAATAACCGCGATATACGGCTTGTAGTAATGTGCAAATTTTCGTAGCATTAAAAAAACTCCTTTTCTTATCTCAGTAATTATAGCACTGTTGTCGGAAAGTGTCAAGCAATGTAAAAAATTGTATTTATTTACAAATAATTAATACTTTTTGTGTTGACCTTGGAGTAAAAATTTGTTATATTAAATATAAAGGAGGAGTTAAAAATGAAATCTACAGGTATTGTTCGTAAGGTGGACGAGCTTGGAAGAATAGTGCTTCCGATTGAACTGAGAAGAACACTTAAAATTGATTTGCGTGACCCTCTGGAAATTTATGTTGAGGGTGAAAGCATTATTCTCAAAAAGTATGTTCCCAACTGCATCTTCTGCGGAAGCGAGGAAGATGTCTATATGTATTCAGAGAAGAATATTTGCAAAAAATGTATTGAGGATTTGAAAAACAAATCATTATAAGCTAAAAAACAGACTTTTTATACTTGAAAAGAAGGTCATACAGTGATATTATATAATCACTGTATGATTTTTTTACCGAAAACGAGGAAAAAGTCGTTTTGGTTATCAGGGAGTGATGGTGTTGAAATCTGTAATTACAGTAATAGGAAAAGACGGCGTGGGTATTATCGCAAGGGTGAGTGCGCTGCTTGCAAGAAACAACGTCAATATTATTGACATTACCCAGACAACCTCAGAAAACCGGTTTTTTATGGTTATGGTTGTTGATATGGGTGAAGCGACAGCGTCGTTTTCAGACATAGCGGCAGAGCTTCAGGCACTTGGCGAGGAGCTTGAGCAGAAAATACAGGTGCGTCATAAGAAGGTTTATGACTCAATGCACAGAATATAGTGTCTGACTAAGCTAAGGAGGTAGAAGGTATGATTAATCCTTTGGAAATAATGGAAACTATCAATATGATAGATAACGAGCACCTTGATATACGTACAATAACGATGGGAATATCCCTTCTTGACTGTATTGGTGAAAATTCTGACGTTGCAGCAGGGCGTGTTTATGACAAGGTGACAAGGCTTGCCGAAAATCTTGTGCCTGTTGGTGAGCAGCTTGAAAAAGAATATGGTATACCGATTATAAATAAGAGAATCAGTGTAACTCCTATTTCAATAGTGGGACAGGCGTGCGGTGATTATATAAAGTTTGCCAAGGCACTTGACCGTGCGGCGGATACAACGGGTGTTAATTTTATAGGCGGATATTCCGCACTTGTGCAAAAGGGATATACAAAGGGTGAATATGATTTTATTGAAACCATTCCCGAGGCACTTTGCACTACAAATAAAATCTGTTCCAGCGTCAATGTCGGCTCGACAAAGGCAGGAATATCAATGGATGCGGTTGCCCATATGGGAAGAATAATCAAAAAAACCGCCCAGATGTCTGCTGATCGTGACGGGTTTGGATGTGCAAAGCTCGTTGTGTTTGCAAATGCGGTTGAGGATAATCCCTTTATGGCAGGTGCTTTCCACGGCACGGGTGAGGGTGAATGTGTAATCAATGTTGGTGTAAGCGGCCCCGGTGTTGTTAAAAAGGCTCTTGAAAAAGTTAAGGGTGAGGACTTTGGTGTTGTAGCCGATACTATAAAGAAAACTGCTTTTAAAATCACACGTATGGGACAGCTTGTTTCTACGGAAGCGGCGGCAAGACTTGGGGCGCAGAGAGGTATTGTTGACCTTTCCCTTGCGCCTACGCCGGCAGTAGGTGACAGTGTTGCGCACATTCTTGAAGAAATGGGCGTTGAAAAGTGCGGCGCACCCGGAACAACGGCTGCACTGGCACTTTTAAACGATGCAGTTAAAAAAGGCGGCGTAATGGCTTCATCGTATGTCGGTGGGTTAAGCGGTGCGTTCATTCCCGTCAGCGAAGATGCAGGAATGATTGATGCAGTCAAGTGCGGTGCGCTATCGCTTGAAAAGCTTGAGGCAATGACGTGTGTATGCTCCGTTGGTATAGATATGGTTGTAGTTCCCGGTGATACAAGTGCCGAAACGATTTCAGGAATACTTGCAGATGAGGTTGCAATCGGTGTTATAAATACAAAGACAACGGCGCTGAGAATTATTCCTGCACCGGGTAAAAAGGTGGGGGACGTTGTTGAGTTTGGCGGTCTTTTGGGAACAGGTCCTGTAATGCCCGTGAATAAATACGGATGCGCAGATTTTATAAACAGAGGCGGACGAATTCCCGCACCAATGCACAGTCTTAAAAACTAAAATTTTTATAAAATAAAAAGAAGCGTGTCGCTTGAGCGACACGCTTCTTTACTGATTGAATTATGCAAGTCCCATAACCTTAAGAGCTATGTAAACTACGAAGAGTGCAACAGAAATCCACATTACACCGCTGATTTCCTTAACCTTTCCGCACAGAACCTTGAGGATAACCCAGGAAAGCATACCAAACATAATGCCGTTTGCAATTGAATATGTAAGGGGCATCATAATGATTGCAAGGAATGCACCGATTGTGTCTGCAACATCGCCGTCAAAATCAACCTTCTTAATAGAAGAAAGCATCAAAAGACCAACATAAAGCATAGCAGGTGTTGTAGCAAAACCGGGGATAGCTGTGAATACAGGAGCAAGAATAAGGGAAACGAAGAAGAGAAGGCCTGTTACAACAGAAGAAAGACCTGTCTTACCGCCTGCAGCAACACCGGCACTTGACTCAACATAGCTTGTTACTGTAGATGTACCAAGAGCCGCACCAACAACTGTACCAACAGCGTCAGCCATTAACGCACCTGATGCGTTGGGAAGCTTACCCTCTTCATCAAGAAGCTCACCCTTTGCGGCAACACCGATAAGTGTACCTACTGTATCAAAGATATCAGTATAAAGGAATGTGAACATAATGAGAAGAAATGCAGGAAGATTTTTAGCAATAAAGCCAAAATCAAAATCAAAGAACAAGGGTGCTGCAAAAGAATCCATAGAGAAACTGGGAATTACTGAGTAAATACCTGCTTCTATATCGGGAACGTACCAGCCGACAAGCTCAGCAATAATACCAAGCACCCAGGTAATGATAATTCCAAGAAGGATGTTTCCCGGAACCTTGTAATGAGCCAGAACACCAATTATAAGAAGTCCTACCAAAGCAAGAACAACACCGGGAGAAGCAAGGTTTCCGAGTGCAACTGTTGTAGCAGAATCCTGAATAACAATCTTTGCATTAATAAGAGCGATGATTGTTATGAAAAGACCGATACCTGCCGTAATACCGAATTTCAGGTTGTTGGGAATTTTGTTAACGAGCGCCTCACGGAACTTAAAGAGAGAAAGAATCATAAATATGATACCTTCAAGAAATACTGCCGTAAGAGCAACCTGATAGGAATAACCCATTGCACCACATACTGTAAATGCGAAGAATGCATTAAGTCCCATACCTGAAGCAAGTGCTACGGGATAGTTGGCAAAGAATGCCATGCAAAGTGTTGCAATACCTGCAGAAATTGCCGTTGCAGAGAATGCCGCACCCTTGGGAATACCTGCAGCTTCCATATAACCGGGGTTAACTGCGAGGATGTAAGCCATTGCAAGGAAGGTTGTAATACCTGCAATGATTTCGGTACGTACATCAGTACCTTTTTCCTTCAACTTGAAGAACTTTTCCATTTGTTTCCGCCTCCAATATTTTTATTTTTTGCTGAGTATGGATAAGCATTACTCAGCTTATCCATATTATATCATATTTTAGGAAATTTTGTAAATAGCTTTTAATGAAATAATATTTTTACTGTAAAATTTTTCTTTACATAAAAATTCCCTTTTGGCACAAAATAGTTTTGTAAATCAAACCAAAAGGAGTATTTTCTATATGAAAGCAACAGGAATTGTAAGGAGAATAGACGACCTTGGTCGTGTTGTTATACCTAAAGAAATCAGAAGAACTATGAGAATCAGGGAAGGAGACCCGCTGGAAATATTTACCGAAAGAGATGGTGAGGTAATATTTAAAAAGTATTCTCCGATAGGTGAGCTTGGCGAGTTTGCCGCAGGATATGCGGAAACCCTTGCAAAGACAAGCGGAATTGCAGTTGTAATTACGGATAAGGACAGTGTTATTGCAGTTTCCGGTGCACCCAAGAAAGAGCTTGTTGAAAAGCGCATCAGTGAAGATATTGAAAAAATGCTTGAAAAGAAAAATGTTTTTGTAATTGACTCTACAAAAAGCGCTGTTCCCGTTGTGGATGGGTCAGAAAAATATTTTGCAGGAGTTGTTGCACCAATTGTAAGTGAGGGTGACACAATAGGAAGTGTAATGATGGTTTCCGAAAAAGAGACAATGCCCGTAGGCGAGCTTGAAAAAAAGCTTTGTCAGAGTGCGGCAGGCTTTTTGGGAAAGCATATGGAAGACTAAAAAAAGCGGGATATTGCCCATAATGGGTAATATCCCTTTTTACTGCGCAAAAAACCAATATAGAACAAAAACCGCAGTTGACTTTTAAGGCAAAAAAGTATATTATATAGTTATACATATTTGAAAGGTGTATACAATGGTTAAGAAAGTAATTTTGTGGATATTGGTGATTTCGTGTATGGGCACAATTTTTGCCTTTTCCGCGCAGGAGGCAACAGAGTCCAAAGAAACAAGCTCACGCTTTATAACTGTGGTTATCCGTTTTTTTGATATAAATAATTCCCTTTCTCAGGAAAGGATTGAAAATATAGCGGAGAAAATAACAACCTTTGTGAGAAAGAGTGCACATTTCTCTATATATGCCCTGCTTGGCTTATTGGTGGCACTGTTATTTTCACAATACGGTGTTATCGGGAAAAGGCAGCTTATATTTTCTGTGTTATGGGTACTTTTATATGCGTGCAGTGATGAATTTCACCAAACCTTTGTAGAGGGGCGCTCTGGTGAAATAAGGGATGTTTTAATTGATACGGCAGGCGGTTTTTGCGGTGCTGTATTTATAATAATGATGACAGCGCTAATAAAAAGAATATGTAAAAGGAGAGGCTAAAATGGATTTTAGAAAAGTGTATGAAGAATGGAAAAGCTTTCCCGGACTTGATGAGGTTTTAAGGGCGCAGCTTACACAAATTGAAAACGATGAAAATGAAATTGAGGACAGATTTCATAAATCACTTGAATTTGGTACTGCAGGGCTTCGCGGAATACTCGGTGCAGGCACAAACAGAATGAATATTTACACTGTTCGTCAGGCAACGCAGGGACTTAGTGAATATATAAAGAAAACGGGTGATACACAAAAGGGTGTTGTTATTGCGTATGATTCGAGAAATTTCAGTCCTGAGTTTGCACTGGAATCTGCAAAGGTGCTTTGTGCAAACGGCATTAAGACATATCTTTTT
Organism: Clostridia bacterium; assembly: GCA_045596985.1. Taxonomy (GTDB): domain Bacteria; phylum Bacillota; class Clostridia; order UMGS1883; family UMGS1883; genus UMGS1883. The sequence continues at coordinate 30,008 of JAZODM010000057.1, read as the reverse complement.
GAGTCGCTTCGTCCGACTCCCGAGCTTAGCTTTGCGGTAAGGCATCTCGGTTGCGTTTCGGGAATTGTTATTACTGCAAGCCATAATCCTGCAAAATATAACGGCTACAAGGTTTATGGTGAAGATGGTGCACAGATGGCGCCTGATGCGGCAGATGCAGTAACTGAGGAAATCAGAAATATTGATATGCTTCGCAGTGTTAAACTGATGGACGAAAAAGAGGCAGTGGAGAAAAATCTTCTTAAATATATTGGTGAAGATGTTGATAAGGAATATCTTGACTGCGTGTTTGAGCGCAGGGTAAATCCCGATGCGATAAAAGATGTCAGTGACTTTTTCAGCGTTGTATATACCCCATTTCACGGAAGCGGTAATATGCTTGTTCAGCGTATACTTCGTATGTGTGGTCTTAAAAACCTTTTAGTTGTAAAGGAGCAGGAGCAGCCTGACGGAAATTTCCCGACAGTAAAAAGCCCTAATCCTGAAGATAAGGAAGGATTTACAATTGCAATAGAGCTTGCCAAGAAAAATAACACTGACCTTATTGTCGGTACTGACCCTGACAGTGACAGAGTAGGTATTGTTGTGCGCGATGCAGAAGGGGAATATGTAACCTTTACGGGAAATCAGGTTGGTGCACTTCTTACCGATTATATTCTGGCACAGCATAAGGAAAAGGGAACTATGCCCCAAAACCCCGTTGTAATAAAATCTGTAGTAACTACAGAAATGGTACGTGCTATCACAGGCTTTTACGGCGTAGAGATGATGGAGGTTCTGACGGGATTTAAGTTCATTGGTGAGAAAATAAAGGAGTTTGAAGAAAACAATTCGCACAGCTATGTTTTTGGGTTTGAGGAGAGCTACGGTTATTTGAGCGGAACATATGCACGTGATAAGGATGCCGTTGTTGCGACAATGCTCATAGTTGAGATGGCGGCGTGGTATAAAAAACAGAATATGACGCTTTTTGATGCACTTGAAGCGCTTTATAAAAAGTACGGATACTATTCTGAGGGTGTTGTGAATATTGTTGAAGAGGGAATTGAAGGCCCTGCAAGAATTGCGGCAATGATAAACAATATCCGTAGTAATTGCCCTAAGGAAATTTCAGGTCTGAGCGTTGATGCAGTGCGTGATTATGTATACGGAACTATTAAATATTCTGACGGCAGTGAGAAGGCTATCAATCAGCCTAAAAACAATATGCTCTACCTTGAAATGGACGGTGGCAATGCATGGATAGCAATTCGCCCGAGCGGTACAGAGCCGAAGCTGAAGCTTTATTTCGGATATCGTAACATAGACAAAGAAGCCGCAAAGAATAAGCTTTCTGAGCTTATAGTGGATACTCAGAAAATAATACGCGTTTGAATTAAAAAAAGAGAGCGTAGAGGTTATAAATGGCCTCTACGCTTTTTATATAATAAATTGAGGAAAGTATCTTCCGAAAGTTTAGTCTTTTTTAAATACAGAAATTACAATAAAGCCTGTTAAAACAATAATTACGGGAATTAAAATATAGGGGAGAGTCGAAAGGACAATTCCTGCATTTAAGTTTTGGGGATTTTGCTGCATAAGAAGTTCTCTTAAAATAAGAGATAATGGATAGTAATTTCTGTCTTTAAGCATTATTACAGATGTTCCGAAGTCGCCCCAGAAATGTGCAAACATCAGGATGAAACCGCCTATAAAAACAGCAAAATCTTTTTTAATGCTGCGTCTATGGTAAGTGGCAACGAGCATAATAATAGAAAGTACACAAATCATACTGAAATTATAAAAGACAACGCCTAAAAAAGTATTTGCAAGCCCAAGAGAACGGGAAAAGATATACTTACCTGCTGTGCTGTTTCCCGTAAGAGAAAGTAAAACAAGAGCTAAAATTCCTATAAATCCTGTGCAATTACGTGCAAGAGCGGCAAGACCAAGAGAAAATGCCGCAACTAAAAGCGCAGAAACGAAGGCTATAAGAAATTCGTTTAAATATCCTGTTATAACCATTTCATTTTTAATGGTTGGTAACAGTGATCCCCCGGTTATAATTACGGCGGAAAAAATGGCAATAGGAATTATAACTGAAATCAAAGCAGGTGTAAAACGGTTATTTTCCTGCATATCATTTTTAGTATCATTTTTTGTTATAATTATAAAAATGAAAGTAGCTATAATTGCGGGAATAAGTTGAAGAATTGTTTTTACAATATGTGCCGCCGCTGCTTGAGAAAAGCTTCCGCTCATCAGACCTGTGCGGTATGTATAGGTTGGAATAACATCAAGTATTTCGTATGTAAGCGGATTATATGTACCGTTTATTATTGTTAAATCGGGAGAGAAAAGAAGAATCAGCCTGATTCCTACGAAAACAAGCATACATTTTAAACTTTCTTTATGAAGATTTCCGCTACTAAAAAATGAAAGTAAAGTAATAAGTCCTGTAAACCTCAACCCCTCAATAAAAGAAACACATAGTCTGAGAGAAAAAGATGGATTTATAAGTATTTCTGACGGGAGAACATTGATAAATAAATTTACAGGAACTATTGCAGGAAGAGCAAATGTTGCAGTCAGTACTGCTTTTGCAATATTATTTTTAACACTTCCTATTGATAAAGATGATAAGAATACATAAACTGCACCAATTATGGTTCCTAAACTGGTTATAATAAAGGTGTTTGACAAAAGTTTTGAAAAATACGGAGAACTTAGAAAGAGAGAAATATTTTTAAAACCAACAAAGCTGCTTCCAAATAACCCGTGCATTACATTATACTCTGAAAAACTCAGCACAAGAGTATAGAGAAAAGGTATTAGTAATATAAGTGAAACGATTACAATAAGAGCGCTGCATATAATTTTTTTTGTGTTAGTCATATATGTCCCTCCTGTTTTATTTGTTATAATAATTATACCACGATCTGAAAAAAATGCAATAAAAAGTTAAAATATGACATAACACAAAACAGTACAGAGAATAAATATTTCTCTGCACTGTTTTTAAAGTTAGAGTATAATACAGATTAGTCCGCCGCTACCCTCGTTTATAATTCGCTGAAGTGTTTCCTGAAGCTTGCCTCTTGCATCATCGGGCATTTTGGAAAGCTTGCTTTGAAGACCCTCATTTACAAGCTCATGGAGAGATTTGCCGAAAATGTTTGATTCCCATATTTTAGCAGGGTCACTTTCAAATTCGCTGAGCAGGTAATGCACAAGCTCTTCTGATTGCTTTTCGCTGCCGACAATTGGATTAACCTCTGTTTCTATGTCAGCCCTTATAAGGTGGATGGAGGGGGCGCTTGCACGAAGTCTTACGCCGTATCTGCCGCCCTGACGGATTATTTCAGGCTCGCGAAGGGAAAGCTCCTCAATACCGGGGGAAACTATGCCGTAGCCTGTTTGACGAACCTGTGCAAGTGCGTTGGAAATCTTGTCATATTCACGCTTGGACTCTGAAAGAGAGCAAAGAAGGGAAACAAGCTCTTCATCGTTTGAGATTTCAAGTCCGGTTGTTTCGCCAAGCACATCATAAAACAGTCCGTCGGTCATTTCAGTCTGGATAAGTGCAGTTCCTTTTCCGAGCGAAATATCGTCTATTCTTGCAGATGCTATATATTCGTTTTCTTCCAGAAGAGGAAGAACGGCATTGACGTGATTGATTTTATGTACGTCTGAAATTGCGCTGCGTACAGTTTTGTATATTGATTCTTTAAGGTAGTGGTCGCTTTTTAGTGCGTCAATCCATCCGGGAAGATTTATGCCAAGCTCTTTAAGCGGAAATTCAAAGAGTACATTTCGCATAATGTTATTAATATCTTCAAGGCGCATATCAGCGCAGGAGAGAAGAAAAACAGGAACACCGTATTTTTTCTCAAGCTCACTTTGCATTGCGCGCGCAGACTCACTTTCAGGCATTGCAGAATTTAAAAGTATTATAAATGGCTTGTTAATCTCTTTAAGCTCGCACACAACGCGTTCCTCCGCAGCGACATATTCATAGCGCGGAATATCGCAAATACTGCCGTCAGTTGTAATGACAAGACCGATTGTGCTATGCTCGCGGATAACCTTTTCAGTGCCAATTTCCGCAGCCTTATCAAATGGGATATCTTCCTCAAACCACGGAGTAGTAACCATACGCGGCTCTCCGTCCTCGGTGTGCCCCTGTGCGCCGTTTACGCAGTAGCCTACGCAGTCTATCATACGCACGTTAAAGGAAGCGTTTTCCTCTACGTTTATGCGCACTGCCTCGTTGGGTATAAATTTTGGCTCTGTCGTCATAATAGTTCTTCCACTGCCGCTTTGCGGAAGCTCGTCAACTGTGCGCGTGCGGATATGCTCGTTTTCAATGTTGGGCAAAACAAGTAAATCCATAAATCTTTTTATAAAGGTGGATTTTCCCGTCCTTACCGGTCCGACTACGCCGATATAAATATCTCCCTGAGTACGCTGGGCAATGTCATTATATATCTTGTACTGCTCCATAATAATTCCTCCATACTTGTGTATTTTGGTACATTGTATGTGAGAAAAAAGCAGTTTATTACTGTTTGTCTAATATTGTTTGACTGAAATTGTGCGATATGTTATAATAATTTCAAGCAAGACTTGAACTTAACTAAGTTTGTCCTGACGGACAAGTGAAGTAAACTTCAACTTTAAAGGATGCCTTTGAAAGGAGGAGAAGAGGTGAACATAAGACAATATCTTGATAAAAATGTTTGTATTTCTGCCAGTAATGGGAAGATATTTTTCGGAATAATTGATGATTTTTTTTATGCGGATGAAAATAATTTAGGGGAAGAAAGTATTGTCCTTCAAACAAAAGATGGAAAATTAATAGAATTTACTGAAAGTGATATATTAGAAATTACAATTATGTCACAATAAAAAAGGAGCAATTATACTTAATAACGGTGAATAAAGATGAACAAAAGAAACCTTAACGAAGAATATATAAAAAAAGAGCTTATATATAAGCTCCCCAAAATAGATATATATGATTGTGTAGACTCCACAAATACCCTTATGAAGGAGCTTGCAAAAGAGGGGGCAGAGGAGTTTTCCGTAATAATTGCCGCAGAGCAAAGCGGAGGTCGCGGAAGGATGGGGCGCACATTTCATTCGCCAAGTGGCAGCGGAATTTATATGAGTGTCCTTTTACGCCCTGACGGAAGATTAAATCCGCTTTATATAACAACGTATGCGTCGGTGTGCTGTGCAAGAGTGTTTGAAAAAATGACGGGGCAAAAGGCATACATAAAGTGGGTTAACGATATATATATTCACAATAAAAAAGTATGCGGGATTTTGACGGAGTCCTCGCTCGGTGAAAACGGATATGCTATTTTGGGAATCGGTGTAAATGTGACAGTTCCCAAGGACGGTTTCCCTGATGACATAAAAGACAGGGCAGGAGCACTGTTTAAAAAAGAAAAGGGGCATATGCGTGAGGAGGTTGCGTCACAGATAATAAATGAATTTATAATGGTCTATAACAAAGGTGAAAAAGATGAAATTTTGAACCAGTACAGAGAAAAGTCACTTGTAACGGGTAAACGGATTGATATTATTGAAAATGGAATGGTAGAGCAGGCAACTGCCGTAGGAATTGATGATGAATTTTCACTCATAGTAAAAAAGGATGACGCAAAGCTTTACACACTAAATTCAGGTGATGTAAGCATAAAAATATGAGAACGGCTGTGCCGTTCTCATATTTTTATGCTTGTTTGATTGCTGTTTCAAGGGCGATTTCCATCATATCCGTAAATGATGATTGCCTCTCTGCCGCAGAGGTTTGTGCACCCGTAATAATGTTATCGGAGATTGTAAGTATTGCAAGTGCGTTCTTATTTGCACGTGCAGCATTCATATAAAGTGCTGCAGCCTCCATCTCAATGCATTTAATACCCATTTGACGCCACTTCTCGTTAGAATCTTTATCTGCGCTATAGAAAGTATCAGAGGAAAGGACATTTCCAATATGGCATATTGCACCTTTGCTTTGCGCAATATCGTGTGCATCGCGCAAAAGCTTGTATGATGCGGTTGCACAAAGTGTGCCGCCAAGATTGTACTGCGACGCATAGGCTGAATTTGTTGAAGCACCTATTGCCAGGACAATATCGCGAATATTGATTTTTTCATCAAGTGCGCCTGCCGTGCCAACCCTTATTATGTTATCAACATCGAAAAAATTGAAAAGCTCATAACTGTATATACCGATTGACGGCATCCCCATACCGCTTGCCATAACAGTTACACTTTTGCCTTTATACGTGCCTGTATAGCCGTTTATTGAACGTACGTTATTTATAAGCTTAGCTCCCTCAAGCATATTTTTCGCAATAAATTCACTGCGCAGAGGGTCGCCCGGCATCAAAACAGTTTTTGCAAAATCCTGGGGCGTTGCATTTATATGAGGTGTAGGATAATTTTTCATAAAACCACTCCTTTACTTCATTATAGCATTTTGCTTGTGTAAAATCAACAAAAGAAATTAATTATTAAGTTTTCGTTACATATATTGTCTTTATCGCAATATTTGGTTATAATTCGAATATATGGGGTGATATATATGGAGCAAAAAAAGATTGACAGAATAAATGTGCTTGCTAAAAAGAAAAAGGAGCAGGGACTCACAGCGGAGGAACTTGCCGAGCAGGCGGCTTTGCGTCAGGAATATCTGCAAAGTGTGCGTGAGAATTTTCGTAAAACACTTGAGGGAATAGAATTCAAGGACTAAAAAGGGGAGTTATGATGAAAACTTATGAGATTAATTTAAGGTCAGTTGTAGATGTAAAAAATTTTGTTAATATAACAAACCGCTTCGATTTTGATATTGATTTGGAGTCTGGAAGATATGTTGTTGATGCAAAGAGTATAATGGGAATATTCTCGCTCGATTTATCAAAACCGCTCGCGCTGCACGTTCACGGTGAAGTGCCCACTGAATTTGACGAATTGATGAAGCAATTTAAATGATAAGTAGTATGAAAAGGTGATGATATGAGGTGCGTATTTGATAAATGCTACGATGCAGTTAAGTGTGCAAACGATAATAAAAGCTTCGGATTTTACTATTCTGAAAAGCAAAACCCCGACCTCAGCATACACATCCACGATTGCTGCGAGGTACTTTTGTGCCTTAGCGGCGGAAAGAACTTCCTTATAAATGACAAGGTGTACGATGTCAATGACGGTGATTTATTTATAATCAACCAGTTTGAAGCGCATAAGATTACCTTTAATGCAGATAAAAGGTTCTGCCGCTATGTTATGCAGGTGCATCCGGAATTTTTGTATTCGCAGTCTTCTGCGCAGACGGATCTTTCGCATTGCTTTTATACAAGAGGGGGGGATGTATCGCACAAGCTAAGTCTCACAAAAGATGAGCTTGACACCCTTGTAAGCTATATAAAAAGGCTTGAAAGGGAGGAACGCTTTGGCGATGATATTATAAAAAATATCACTGCAACACAGTTTCTTATTTTGATTAACAGTGCCTTTGTTTCGCAGATTGGTGCAGAAAAATCAAGTGGCAGTGAAGCGATAAAAAAGGCAATGGATTACATAAATCATAATTTCAGTCAGCAGCTTTCGCTTCAAAAAATTGCGGAAAACTCCTACATATCGGTAAATCAGCTATGCAGACTCTTTAATAAATACTGCGGAACAACGGTTGCAAAATACATAACCTCTCGTAGAATAACGGAGGCAAAAAAGCTCCTCTCATCAGGCAGGAATGTTACTGATACTGCGATACTGTGCGGATTTGAGGATTATGCAAATTTCATACGCGTATTTAAAAAACACGTTGGAGTTACACCGGGAAAGTACAATGCAGACAAATAAGCAACAAAAGCACGCAAAGCCAAAAGGCTTTGCGTGCTTTTTATGTAGAATCAATTTATTAATCGCAATTTATCTTAAGAAGATTGTCAAGAAAACTCTTCTTATCATGCTCGTTAAGAGCCTCGTAGCTGTATTCGAGTGCTTTAAGCTGAATTTCCTTAGCACTCTTTACACCAAGGTTTCTTACATCACGAAGATTGCCGGAGTTAAGAAGGTCAACAAGCTTGCCCAAATCCTTCACACCGTGTGCCATCAGGGCGTTATAAGAACGTACGGATAAATCCATATCCTTGATTGCCATTGAGCACGTCTGTGCAGTAAGAGCGATGCTAACCTTTAATGTTGAAAATAATTGCGAAAGCACGGGCAAAAGTCCATAAGTTTCTACACTTTTGTAAAAAAGTTCAAGATCTACTGTTTCCATTATCATACCACCATCTGTAAGTTTGTATATATAATACCATAAAAATAATTACTTGGCAATGTGCATAATAACAAAGATATAGTGCTCAAAATTGTTAAAAATATAGAAAACGTACAATTTATAGCATTTTTTTGCGCGGATTTTGACGAAAAGCATCTTTGAAAGCGAGGATGAAAGCAGTTCCTTTTTGAAGCTCACTTTCAACAGAAACATCTACGTTATTCTGCCTTGCAATATGTTTTACAATTGAAAGACCAAGTCCCGTACCATCAACTTTTTTTGAATGGCTTTTATCAACGCGGAAAAAGCGTTCGAAAATGCGGGTAGTATACTCTGCAGGAATACCTATTCCCGTGTCTGCAATACGCACAGTGCCATCTGCAAGAGTAAATGTTACGCTGCCGTTATCCTTATTGTATTTAATCGCATTGTCACATATGTTATATATAAGCTCTGTTATCTGCGATTTATTTGCATTAAGGAAGAAATCTGCACCCTCGCAAACCATTGTGATACCTCTTGCATCGGCTTTTTCCTGCAGGGAGGATATGACATCGCAGACAATTTCCTTAAGTGCAAAGGTTTCCTTAGTAGCAGGGGCATCACTTTCGTCAAGATTTGAAAGGCGGATAATATCCTCAATGAGTATCATCAAACGGTTACTTTCCTTAGCTATTTTTTGTGCAAATGACGGAATATCATCGCTTGAAGCAATACCGTTTGTAATTATCTGTGCGTATCCGTTAATAGATGTTAGCGGAGTTTTAAGCTCATGCGATACGTTTGCGGAAAATTCACGTCTGAGCTTCTCAGACTGCAGTATGGTTGTTACATCAAAAAGAAGTATAACAACACCATTCAGCAACCCGTTTTTCATAACGGGGCTGCAGAAAACTCTGTAATCTGCATCGCCCATTTCTATCAGTAGGCTTGTACGGTTGTTTTCAAGAGCTTCGTTAACTGCGGCAAGAAATTTGGTGTTTTCTGTAAGTACATTGTAGTGTTGTTTCTTTGCTTCATATTCTTTTATACCAAAAACTTTTGCGGCATAATTGTTTATAGAAATAACAGTTGCGTTTTTGTCTATGACAATAAGTCCCTCATTCATATTGTCTGTAATAAGCTGAAGCTGCATTTTCTGCGTTTTCGCTTTTTCCACCTGCCTGCCAAGTTCCTCATTTTGCAATTGTATTTGCTCTATAAACGGACGAATTTCCTCATAGGGAATATCAGAATATAAAGCTGAGGCATCGGTAATAGGTTTAACGATGGCAGATGCAAGATGAGAGGCAATACGCGAAGAAAGTATATAGATAAACACACTCATCAAAACTATGAAAAAGGCAAACGCAAAAAACAGCGGCAGGTTCAGTTTTATTTTTGTGTTAAGAAGCGTATAGGTTGCAGCAAGAATAACAGTTGTAGAAAGGAATAGTATGAGAGCGCATAAAAAGCGCATATAACGGTAAATTTTATTATACATTATCGCTCACCCTGTATCCGACATTTCGTACTGTTTCGATATGATTTGCCGCCTCGCCGAGCTTCTGCCTGAGGCTTCTGATATGTACATCAAGCGTTCTTGTTTCTCCTTCAAAATCAATACCCCAGACTTTATCCATCAGGAAGGAGCGGCTTAAAACATTCCCTTTATTGGAGACCAGGACACTCAGAAGCTCGTATTCCTTATATGTAAGAGGTACTTCCGTGCCGTCTGTATAAACCTTATGCGAGGATGGGTTTATAGTTATTTTTCCGCAGGAAAGCTGCTGAGTAACGGGGGCGGAGGGGGCGCTTCTTCTAAGAATTGCCCTGATACGCGAAATAAGCTCAAGTATGTCAAACGGCTTTGTAATATAGTCGTCTGCGCCGCCATCAAGTCCCTTTATTTTATCGAGTCTGTCACCCTTGGCAGTCAGCATAATTACGGGAATGTCTGAAGTAGAGGATGTACTGCGCAAGGCTTTAAGAATTTCCATACCGTCTGTATCGGGCAGCATTATATCAAGAAGAATAAGCTGCGGAAGCGATTTTTCAGTCGCCTGAAAGAAACCATGCGCAGATTCAAAGCCCTGCGCACAAAACCCCGAGGCATTTAATGTATAGACAAGAAGCTCCCTGATAGAAGCATCGTCCTCCACACAATATATCTTTATCATTTATCACACCTCAGCTTCCGGTAATAATCACATAAAAGGGGGAGACTTTGCTCAAACTTTAAGCCGTACCAATACTTCTCGCGTTCGTCAAGGGTCTTCAGGATGCAGTCATTTACAAATGCGGAGGCATTCCTGACCGCATCGCAAAGCGAAATACCATTTACATACATTCCGATAAAGCTACTTGCAAATAAATCGCCTGCGCCGTAAAAGACCCCGTCATAGATTGGCTTATCCGCAGACGTAAATGCACCTGTATTCTTTTGGTATGCAACTGTGGAAATCGTATCCTTTTTATGTACGCCCGTAATGATAATGTTGTCGCAAAGGGATGAAAGATTTTCACACATCCCTTTGACATCGGTTATATTTTTGTAATCCTCAGAATTAAGACCAGATAAAATCATCGCCTCCGTAATATTGGGGGAGATGATGTCTGCCTTTTTACAAAGAAAAGACAGTGCTTTTGCATAGTCCTCCCCAAGACCGCTGTAAAATTTTCCGTTGTCTGCCATTGCAGGGTCGATAAAAACCACGGTATCTTCTTTTTTGAAGCGGTCTATAAAACGTGATACTGCATCTATAAGCTTTATAGAGCCGATATATCCAACATAGATAGCATCAAATTCTATACCTAAGCTTTCCCAGTGGGCAGATATACGGTCAAATTCATTTTCGAGAGGATGAAATGTATAATTAAGAAATTCTCCCGTATGAGTAGAAAGAACAGCCGTCGGCAGAACTACAGTTTCAGTTCCGAGCGCGGAAATAACAGGAAGCGCCGCAGTTATAGAGCACTTTCCAAAGCATGACAAATCCTGTATTGTGACTAATCTTTTCTGTTTCATAGGGAGAACCTTCTTTTATTCTGATTTTACAGAGCGTATTTCCTTCTGTAAAATTCGCACTGTTTTTGGAAATCGTTTTCAGTGCCTCCTTTTACGCGGGAGAGATAACCGTGCATCTCAAAGCTGTTGTGTGCGGTTTCAAGCATACAAGCAGCAATGTTTGAGCAGTGATCAGATACCCTTTCGCAGTTGATAAGAAAGTCGGAGAAGATAAATCCGGTTTCGATTGTACACTCGCCATCTTTAAGACGTGCGACGTGACCTTCCTTAAGCTTTGCCCGAAGGTAATCAACGGTTTCCTCAAGCGGCTCTACAGACTGTGCCTTTTCAAGGTCTGAATGCTCAAACGCGTCAACGGTAAGTGAAATGATTTCCCTTAAAGCGTTGCACATAACCTTAATTTCTCTTTGTGCAGTTTCTGAAAATACAATTCCCTTATCATTAAGCTCACGCGCAACATCGCATATATTTACTGCATGGTCAGAAATACGCTCAAAATCACCGATGCAGTGGAGAAGCGACGAAACCTCACGGCTGTCGTTTGCAGAAAGGCTTTCACGGCAAAGCTTTACAAGATAATCGCCAAGAGAGTCTTCGTACATATCTGCCGTATCTTCATATGAGTTTACTTTATCTGCTGCTTTGGGGTCAAAGTTACCAATTAAATCGAGTGAAGTTTCAATAGCGCTTTTTGATGTGTGCGCCATTTTAACTGTTATATTCTTTGCGTGTGAAAGCGCAACGGGCGGGGTAACAAGAAGTCTTTCGTCAAGAAGCTGCTTCTTATCCTTCACTTCGTTGTCAGGGATTATAATGTATGCAATCTTTTCGAGCTGCTTTATAAAGGGCAGCATTACAAATGTCGCCAGTACATTGAATATTGTGTGAATTACCGCAATGCCAATTGTATTAACGGAATTATTAATAAACGGTAAATATATAAGTGATTTAATACTGTAAAATATTATTGCAAAGGAAACGGAGCCGATAACATTAAACAGAAGATGCACTACAGCAGTACGGCGCGCGTTTTTTGTTGTGCCGATTGAGGAAAGAATGGCGGTTATACACGTACCGATATTCTGTCCAAGTATAATCGGAATTGCATTTGAATAGGTTACACTGCCCGTGGTGGAAAGTGCCTGCAATATACCTACAGATGCAGACGATGACTGAATAATTGCAGTAAGGATTGCGCCTGTCAATATTCCAAGAATGGGGTTTGAGAAAAGCGTGAATATGCTTGTGAAAGATTCATTATCTTTAAGACCTGAAACAGCACCGCTCATCATATCCATACCGGTAATAAGCACTGCAAAGCCTATCATAACGGAGCCAATGTCCCTCTTCTTACCATTGTTTGAAAACATCATAAGGGATATACCTATGATGGCAAGAACGGGCGAGAAAGAGGAGGGCTTTAAAAGCTGTACAAAAAGATTACTGCTTTCAAGACCTGTAAGGCTAAGCAGCCATGACGTAACGGTAGTACCGATATTTGCACCCATAATTATGCTGATTGACTGAGAAAGCTTCATTACGCCCGAGTTTACAAAGCCGACGACCATAACCGTTGTGGCAGAAGAGCTCTGTATAATGGCTGTTACGCCAAGTCCCAGAAGAATACCCTTTAAAGGGTTTTGAGTTACGTTTTCAAGAATTTTTTTGAGCTTGTTGCCGCCGCACCTTTCAAGTCCGTCACCCATTACGTTCATACCGAACAGGAAAATTGCAAGACCGCCGACAAGTGTTAAAAATGCAAACAAATTCATAATTTTGTCCTTTCTATCAGATGATGCATCTGAGTTTTATGTACTGTTTACATTTTATAACGCTTATGTAAAATCTAAAACCCGTTTTATGTTAAATCTATGTAAAATTATAATGTGTAGCGCTCTTTATACATATCGTAAAATTCAAAGAATTCGTTTGCACCTGTTTCCTTGACGTTATTGAGGTATTCGTGAGTTTCAAAGGAGTTGTTGTCAATCTCCAGAAGGCAAACGGCAATATTTGAACAGTGGTCTGCAACTCTTTCAAAGTTATTTAAAATATCTGAAAGGACAAAGCCAAGCTCTATGGTACATTCACCATCGCGAAGACGCTTGATGTGATTTTTCTTGATTTTGTATTTGAGCTTATCGATAATCTGTTCAAGCGGCTCTACCTTTTTAGCTACGTTGAGGTCTTCATTAACAAGTGCCTCTATAGCAAGGGAAAGAACCTCTCTTACAGCGTTTGAAATAACCTTAAGCTCATGACGCGCTTCGTCGGAGAAGGTAATATTTTTCTCGCTGATTTCACGTGCTGCACGCAAAATATTTATTGAATGGTCTGAAATACGCTCAACATCACCGATTACGTGGAGAAGCTGTGAAACCTCGCGGCTGTCCTTAACAGAAAGAGTCTGCTCCGAAATTTTCAGAAGATAGGAGCTTGTCTTATCCTCGTAAAGGTCTACTTCGTCCTCGCTTGAAATAATCTGTGAAGAAACCTCATCATTAAATTCGTTTAAGAGGTCAATTGAGCTGAGCAGAGATTTTTTAGAAATTGCCGCCATTGCAGACACAAGCCTGCGGCAGGTGTCAAGTGCGAAAGAGGGAACAGAAAGAAATCTTTCGTCAAGGGCGCTGAAGGCGGAATTGGAATCTGTATCATCAACCTCTTTATGACGCACAGAAAGAATAGTAAGCTTTTCAATTAAGTTGCAAAACGGCATCAGTACAATCGTTGAGAATATATTAAACAGTGTATGAATTACTGCAATGTCAAATGCCGAGGCAAATGTGTTCATAAACGGGAAAACGAAAATCCAGTTTAATATATAAAACAAAATACTTACAGCAAAAACGCCAAGCATCTTGATGTAAAGGCACGCCAGTGCAACGCGCTTTGAATCAGTATTACCGCTGATAGAAGAGAGAATAGGCGTTATGGTTGTGCCGATGTTTTGTCCTAAAATAATCGGTATAGCCGTTGACACGGGGATAATTCCTGTTTGTGCGAGTGCCTGCAATATACCTACAGATGCAGAAGAGGACTGAATAATTGCGGTGAGGATTGTTCCTGAAAGGATACCCATTATAGGATTCTGGAACATAATAAGCATTTTTGCAAATGACGCTGATTCTTTAAGACCGCTCATAGAGTCACTCATCGTTTCCATACCAAACATTAAAATTGCAAAGCCGAGAAGAATGGAGCCAATATCCTTTTTCTTATCAGAACGTGCAACCATTGTCATAATTATACCAATAGCTGCAAGAATGGGTGTAAAGGAAGAAGGCTTTAATATTCTTATAAAGAAGCTGTCACCACTTATACCGGTGAGACTCAAAAGCCACGACGTAACGGTAGTACCGATATTTGCACCCATAATTATGCTGAGCGTCTGACCAAGCTTCATAATGCCTGCATTTACAAAACCAACCAGCATTACTGTCGTTGCGGAAGAGGATTGTATTACTGCAGTAACAATGAAGCCAAGGAAGAATGCCTTCAATCTTGTTGATGTAAGGTTACTTAAAATACTTTCAAGCTTACCGCCTGAAAGCTTTTTAAGTCCGTCGCCCATCGCATCCATACCATAAAGGAAGAGGGAGAGTCCGCCGATTAACGTAAGTATTGAGAAAAAGTCCATATTATGTTCCTCCAAAGTGAAACTACATATTAAAATTACTGATGATGTCTAAAAGCTCTGACGGATGGGAAATGATTGCGTCAGCACCGCTTTCCTGGAGCTCGTCTCGCTTACGAAAACCCCACAGAACGCCAACTGTGTATAGGTCTGCACCTTTTCCTGTTTTCATATCTGTTGCGGTGTCTCCTATGTAAAGACATTCATTATTTTTTACATTAAGCTTGTCTAATATACCAAAAACACCCTCGGGGTCAGGCTTGAGGGCAATGCCTTCGCGTGCGCCGTAGCAAATATCAATAAGGTCGCCTCCAAATAAAGCATCGGAAACCTTAAGTGCAGTATTATGCGGCTTATTTGAAAGGATTGTAACCTTTATACCTTGCTTTTTAAGCTCTTTGAGCATATTTATTATACCCTCGTAAGGCTCTGTAAGATACAAAAAGTCATTATCGTAGGTCGTATTATATTCCGGATAAACTTTGTCAAAAAGTTCTTTATCTCCGCCTACTTTTTCAATCATTCTTTCCACAAGGACTTTTGCACCATTTCCTACAAGAATTTTATATTCCTCCGTATCTATTGAAGGAAGTCCTGCCTTGGCAAGAGCATTGTTGGCGAAATACGCTATTGAATTTATAGTGTTTACGGTTGTTCCGTCCATATCAAAGATGCATGCTTTTATCATTTGTCCTACCTCTTTCAACGTAAAATTTTGATTATTCTGCTTGAAAACCTTGTTGATTTACGCATAGGCTTAAGCTTGTCCACAATAAAAAATATAACAAGAACCCCAATCAGAGATGCAATTGCGGCAATATCTGAAAGGATAATATTATCAGTAATTTCTTCTGTAATAAAGTAGGCTGCAATGCAGACTATGATAGGGAGTATATAGCCGATAAATGCAAGAAAAAGAAAACTTGCTGAATTCATCTGAAGCTTTACAGTATCGCCAACCCTTGCATAAATTCCGTTTGTAGCCTCAACAAGTGTCGCGGTAGGCTTACACTCACCGCTGCATTGAGAACAGTTCTCCCCGCAGGAGGATGTGCGGCGTATTCTTACGAGGGCACGTCTTCCGCGAAGCTCCACAACCTCACCGATTTGTTCCATATTATTTACCTCCTATTCCAAGCATCTGCGAAGCGTTTTTCAGCGAAATTTCATTAATATTGTCGCCGCTGATAATCCGTGCAATTTCGCATATTCGCGCATTTTGGTCAAGGGCGCGGACAGTAGTTTTAAATCCGCTGTCTGTCATATTCTTTTCTATCAACAGATGGTGCGTACCGCTTGAAGCGATAACGGGAAGATGAGTAACACATATAAGTTGATAGTTCTTTGAAAGCGATTTCATTTTATTTGCAATTTTTTCCGCAGCTCTTCCCGAAACACCCGTATCTATTTCGTCAAAAAGAAGTGTTGGGATTTTATCAAAATCCGAAAACACCGACTTGATTGCAAGCATAACTCTGCTTATTTCACCACCGGAAGCGATTTTTATAAGGGGTTTGGGGCTTTGCGCCGGGTCTGTTGATATTAAAAGCTCAACAGCTTCATTTCCGTTTTCGCCGTAAGAGGTGGGGGAAAAGGAAAATTCTACCGTGCATCCTGACATATCAAGCTGCGAAAGCTCCCCGCAAAGACGCTCCGAAAGAAGCTCGGCACTTTTATGTCGTGAAAGAGAAAGACTGTTTGCTGCCGCATCAATTTCACTTAAAAGCATTTGGTGCTTTCTTTCAAGCTCTGCCTTGTTTTCGTCATATGAAAGAAGAAGCGAAAGCCGCTGCGTTGCAGTGTTGTAAAAATCGAGAATGTCAGGTATTTCGCCGTTATATTTCCTTTTAAGTGTATTAATTGTATCAAGACGGTCATTAATATCTCTAAGCTCGCCCGGAGAAAATTCCGCACGTGAAAGGTAAGAGGAGATATCGCGCGAAAGCTCCTCAACCTCGTAATAAAGGTCTGCAGCTTTATCGCAGTAGATTTGTGCACTGCTATCAATTGAAGAAAGCCTTTCAAGCTCGCGCTTGGCATCGTAAAGAAGGTCTTTTGCGCCGCCCGTGCCTAACAGTGAATATGCTTTTTCAGAATGCATACTGATTGCTTCAGCATTTTCAAGAAGCTTTTTGCGCTGTGAAAGAGTCTCCTCCTCATCATGGGAAAGAGATGCGTTTTCAATTTCAGTTGTCTGATATTTTAAATAGTCTATTTCATTTTGTCTGGAAAGAAAATCGTCAGTAAGCTTGTTAAGCTCTTTTTCCGTTTCTTTAAGCTCCTTATAAAGAATTTTATATTCGTTTAAAAGCACTTCATTTTTAGAAAATTCATCGAGAAAATGTATGTGCGAGGAGGTATCAATAAGCTCACCACTGTCGTGCTGACCGTGAATTACCACAAGCTTTTCACCAATAGTGTGCAGGAGAGAAACGTTTACCGCAGCACCGTTAATGTGGCAGATATTTCTGCCGTCGCGGAAAAGCTTACGCGATATGATAATATTCCCGTCATCGGCAGGAATATTATTTTCCTCAAGAAAACTGTCAATTCCGCTGCAGAAAAAAACGGCACTTACCTTTGCAAAGTCCGCCCCCTCACGGATAAGATCCTTTGCCGTGCGACAGCCAAGCACCATATTAAGAGAATTAATCAGCAACGTTTTTCCTGCACCGGTTTCACCCGTTATCACGTTCAGACCGTTTTCAAACTCTATAGATGCACGCTCAATCACTGCTATATTTTCTATGTCAAGCTGAACAATCATAATGCACCGTCCTTAACCGAAACAAACTCAATATGCCCTAAGCTTGTCAATTTGCCATATTTTTAAACTTTCTGCAAAGCTTCTGCGCAGCCTCTTCACTGCGGGTAATAACAAAAATAGTGTCATCACCTGCGATGGAGCCAAGACATTCGGAAAAATGCATCGCATCAAGTGCAGATGCAGCACCCTGCGCCATACCGGCAAGCGTTTTGATAACTATAGTGTTGATGGCAAAGTCAACACTAACCACGCTTTTATTAAAAATGATGGACATTTTGTCTGAAATATCCCCATCAGCAGCAGTAACGTTCTGCGCATAAACATACCTTCCGTCACTGTTAAGACGCTTTAAAAGGCGCAGCTCCTTAATATCCCGTGAAACGGTTGCCTGCGTTACGTCAAAGCCAAGACCCGAAAGTGCAACTGTAAGATCCTGCTGCGTTTCGATATTCTTTTCATTTATGAGCGAAAGTATCGCATCGTGTCTTTTATTTCTCATAGTGGTCATTCCTTATTATAACTTTTTTTGTAATATATCATAAAAACTCAAATCGCTGCTATGTACAAGCCGCGCCGTGTACTGCGATTTTTCAACAGTTATATAATCATCCTTGCCAACACTGCAGAAAATCTGCCCGTCAACCGAAAGCTGAGAATCACAGTCAGACTTGATTTTAACAAGCTTCGGCGGCAGTACAATGCTGCGCGCGCGAAGCATATGCGGACAAATAGGGGTAAGGAGCATTGCATCAGCATCGGGCGAAACAACCGGGCCGCCTGCAGAAAGGGAATAGGCAGTAGAGCCGGTAGGTGTAGCTGCAATAATTCCGTCCGCCCTGTAATGGCATAGCGTTTTACCGTTGTGATAGACGGTAAAACCGGCAAGACGTGAGCCGTCTGCGCGGCTTAGCACGATTTCGTTGAGTGCGTGGTAGGAATGCATCTCTCCGCCTGATGAATATATTCGCACACAAAGCATATATCTGTCATCATAATGAATGTCATTGCTGCACAAAAGCTGCGCCGCGCGCTCAAGATTGGAACTTTCGATAGTGGAAAGGTATCCAAGATTTCCGATATTTATTCCAAGCAGAATGTTTTTATACACGGCACATTTTTTTGCCGTTGCAATTATCGTTCCGTCGCCACCCAAAACTGCGACAACAGGGCAGAGTGAAAAGAGCCTATCCTCTTCTACGGGCGTTACGCCGAATGGAAATTTTTCATAAGAATCAGGACAGTAAACCTCTGCCTTACCTTTTAAAAACGAAACAAGCTCTGATGCAACGCCATAGGCGTTTTCTTTATCATAATTGATAATCAGTGCAATTTTATTCAAATAAAATCACCTCTGTGCTTTTCTAATAAACATACATTCTGTATAATTATACATCATATCTTATAAAAGGTCAAGAAAAGAGGAAAGAAAAAATTAACATAATATTGACAAGCGGTAAAAAATTTGTTAACATATAAACATCTTAATATTCGACAAAAAATGGTAGAGGTGCGTCTGTTATCAGTAGGGTCTTGTATATCGGCATAAGGAGGCCTGAAAGGAACAATCGCCGAAGCATGCAGCAAAATGCCGTTTGTTGTATGCTGGGCCGTCAGAGAATATCTGTCGGACTGTCACTAAATGTGGAGGGCTATCGCAATTTATAAAGGCTATGTTTAGGTTGCGCTCTTCACGCAGCCTTTTTTTTGTTGGAACGAAGGAGGAAAAGAAATGAAAAGGAAAAATTTACTTTTCACAATTATTGCAGCAATAATGCTGCTTGCCTGCCCGATGGCTGTCTTTGCAGAAGGTGCAGAAGAAACCATTAAGATGGCAGGTACATTCTGGGCACTTGTACCGCCCGTTATTGCCATCGCACTGGCGCTCATCACAAAAGAGGTTTACAGCTCTTTGTTTGTAGGTATCGTTGTGGGCGGACTGTTTGCAGCGAATTTCAAGCCTATAACCGCGGTAGACAACATTGTTAACGAGGGATTGATTGCAGCCGTTTCAGGTATTGCAGGAATTTTCGTATTCCTTGTAGTTCTTGGCGCAATAGTTGCGCTTGTAAACAAAGCAGGCGGAAGCGCAGCTTTCGGTGAGTGGGCAAAGAAGAATATCAAATCCCGCGTTGGCGCGATGCTTGCTACATTCCTTTTGGGTGTGCTTATATTCATCGATGACTATTTCAACTGTCTTACAGTTGGCTCGGTTATGCGCCCTGTAACAGATGCACACAAGATTTCAAGGGCAAAGCTTTCATACATAATTGATGCAACTGCTGCACCTATCTGTATGATTGCACCCATTTCATCATGGGCAGCGGCAGTGTCCGAGTTTGCGCCCGAGGGTCAGGGTCTTGCACTTTTTATAAAGGCAATCCCGTATAACTTTTACTCACTTCTTACACTTGTGTTCATAATCGCACTTGCTCTTATGAAGTTTGATTACGGCACGATGGCTCTTCACGAGAAGAATGCTATTGAAAATGGTGACCTTTATACCTGCGGTGACCGTGTTGAAAGCGAAAGGGTTGTTCCCTCATCAAAGGGTAAGGTAATTGATCTTGTTCTTCCCATAATTGTACTTATAATCATTTGCGTATTTGCACTTGTATATGTTGGCGGAATTATGGACGGAGCAAACTTTATTGATGCTTTCTCCAATACTGATGCAACAGTAGGTCTTCCGTGGGGCGGACTTATAGCACTGGTAATTACAATCATATATATGGTTGCAAGAAGAGTTATGACCTTTAAAGAGGCAATGGATTGCGTTCCCAAGGGCTTTATAGCAATGGTTCCTGCGATAACAATTCTTACTCTTGCAACATCACTTAAAAATATGACGGGACTTCTGGGCGCAGATGCATATGTTGCAGGTCTTATGGATGGTGCTGCAGCAGGATTGGCAAATTTCCTTCCTGCAATTATCTTTATTGTTGCATGCTTCCTTGCATTCTCAACAGGTACATCATGGGGTACATTTGGTATCCTCATCCCGATTGTTGTTGCAATATTCCCTGAGGGCAGCGAAATCCTTATTATCGGTATGTCTGCGTGCCTTGCAGGTGCAGTTTGCGGTGACCACTGTTCACCCATTTCAGATACGACGATTATGTCCTCTGCAGGCGGTGAGTGTAACCACATTAACCACGTATCAACACAGATTCCTTATGCAGTGAGCGTTGCAGCAATTTCATTTGTAATGTATGTAGTAGCAGGATTTGTTCAGAATTGGATGATACTTCTTCCAATTGGTATTGTTGCTACCATAGCGTTCCTCTTTGCTATGAAGATGATTTCAAAGAAAAACGCATAAAAAAGTAAAATTAGAATGGGGCTGTAAAAAAAGGTTACTTTTTTTACAGCCCCATTTTCGTGGGGGATAGGAAAAAAATGCTTCAGAACGGACAAACTGAACCCGCAGGGATTACCCGAAGGCGTACGATGGTACGCCGAGAGGTGAAGCTTGTTCGTATTTTTGCGGTCTGGACTTTTTTTACATCCACTTTTTTCTTGTTTGTGAGGGCGTTTCTCCTTTATGCTTTTTATATGCAGTACTGAAATATAACTGGTTTGAAAAGCCGAGGTAATCTGAAATTTCCCCGATTGAAAGATTACTTCTTTTAAGGAGAAATTCTGCCTCGTTCATTTTCAGCATTATGTGATACTGATGCGGGGGATAGCCAAAATGCTTTTTAAAAAGTACGGAAAATCTGTCCTTGCTGAGATTTAATTCATTTGCATATGAGGTTACATCTATTGAGGAGGAGCGAAACTCTCTGTTAATATCAGATGCGAGTTTACGTATTTGCTCGAAATATGGGTCAGGTGCATAGCGCGACGCAGAAAGAGTGCACATAAGCTGAGTGAAAAGGGCATTTATGCGAAGCTCATAAAATTCACTTTTTATCATAAATTCATTCAGGAAAAAGGCAAATGCCGTCCGAACTTCCTTTTCGCTGCAGCAGTGGAATACACCGCAGCTGAGCTTGTATTTGCTGAGAAAGCTTTCTTTATCTTCGGGAATAAACTGTGCGTAATAAAGTGTTGCTTTTGTTTTCCCTGACAGGGAAAAGTTCAGTAAATCCTGCGAGGAGGCTATAACAAAGTCACCTGATTTTATTTTATATGTATATTCGTTAAAGGAAACCGTTGCTTTTCCAACAGGCATAAAAACAATACAGAAACAATCTTTCTCAGGAGGATTTGTTATACTGACATTAAGCCCTGAAAGCACTCTTTTACCGCAGGATACAATTTTAACATTTGACATAAAAACGCATCCTTTTATCTGTATACGTGGAAACCATTTCCGACAATTTGCTGCGATTCTGAAAAGATTATAAATGCCTCAGAATCTATATCAAGAATTTTTCGCTGAAATTCAGGAGTTTCGTTATCTTTAAGAGCGCACATCAGCATAGTTTTCTTGTCGAGTGTATAGGCACCGGTAACATCAAAAATTGTAACCCCTCTTGGTGAGGTGGAAATGAGAAACTGTGAAACCTCGTGACCTTTCTGCGTAACAACGAATGCAAGCTTTGAAATATTAAGCTTCTGAATAAGCCAGTCTACGGAAAAGGTGGAAAGGAAAAGTGCAACAATACCCCAAAGAGCAAGGTCAATCTGCCTGAAAACTATGAGCGAGGAAATGATAACAAGCGCATCTACAAAAAGAAGAAGCTTTCCAATTTTAAAATGTGGGAAGAAGTGCTGCAGAAGCCTTCCCAAAATATCAGTTCCGCCCGTTGACCCTCCTGAAAGGAAGGTCAGACCTATACCAAATCCGTATAACAGTGAGCCAAATATTGTTGCGAGAACAATATCGTTTGTCAAAGCTGGAAGATAAGAAAAAATCTGAACAAAAAGTGAAATGGACGCAGCACCGATAAGTGTTTTTAAAACAAACGCTTTGCCCAAAAATTTTAGTGAAAGCAAAAGGAATATTATATTAATCACGGCAAAGGAAAGTCCCGGGGGTATCTTTGCAATATGGTAAAGAATTGTGGATAAACCTGATACGCCGCCACTTACAACTTTGTTGGGAAGATAAAATACACTTATACCAAAGGCTGTAATAACAGGCCCTATTATAAACAGAATGTTCTGCTTGATTTTACTTGTCATTGTAAAACTCCTATCGCATTGATTTCAAGAATAAAAGATAACATAATTGTAGTTTTTTGTCAAGAAGCGAAAAGAGAATATTTTACTAACTACTTGAAAAGAAGAATGTGTTTTGTTATAATGATGAAAGCAGATGGGGTGAAAGAATGAAACAAAGTATAAGACGTCTATCATCGACTCAGATAATTTCGATGGGTTTCTTAATTATTATATTAGTGGGCAGCCTTCTGTTATACTTGCCTATAAGTTCAGCAGATGGAAAGTCAGTTTCCTATGTTGATGCATTGTTTACAGCCACAACAGCAACGTGCGTTACCGGGTTGGTAACACTACCGACAGTGACGGCATGGAGCATATTTGGACAAGCAGTAATACTTGTTCTTATACAAATTGGCGGTCTTGGAGTGATAACTATTGCTGCAAGCATAATGCTGATGCTGAAAAAAAGAATTGGTATAGATAATAGGATTTTAATTCAGGATTCTTTTAATCTGAATTCCCTTTCCGGGATTGTCAAATTTGTTAAGAGAGTAATTATAGGAACTTTTATAATTGAAGGAATTGGTGCATTGCTTTATATGACAGTGTTCATTCCTGAATTTGGAAAGAAAGGAATATGGATATCTGTATTTAATTCCGTTTCGGCATTTTGCAATGCAGGGATAGATATAATATCCGAAAACAGTCTGTGTAACTATACGTTAAATCCAATTATCAACATAACAACCTCTTTACTGATAATATTGGGCGGAATAGGATTTATAGTATGGCTTGATATTATAAGAGTGATGAAGGAAAAACATAACAGACGTTTCAGATTTTTGACATTACACAGTAAGATTACTTTGTCGGTAACTGCACTATTGATTGTTGCAGGCACAATCTTGTTTTTAATATTTGAATATAATAATCCCCTTACTATGCAGAATTACTCTTTGCCGGGGAAAATACAAGCATCCTTTTTTCAGTCCGTTACCACAAGGACAGCCGGATTTGCTACTATACCACAGGAAAATCTTAATAATTCATCCGCAATAGTTTCTTTGTTGCTGATGTTTATAGGCGGCTCTCCGGTAGGCACTGCCGGAGGAATTAAAACGGTCACTTTCCTTATTTTGTTTGCAACGATGATTAGCGTTATACGGAACAAAAAAACTACCGACATATTTAACAGACAGATATCTGAACAGTCAATCAGAAAAGCTTTGGCAGTTTTTTTTACACTGTTTGCAGTTATGGTAATATCTACACTTTCGCTTTCTGTTGTTAGCAATGCGGATTTCCTTGATGTGATATACGAAACTGTCAGCGCAACAGGAACAGTCGGTCTTACGAGAAATTTTACTTCGACTCTTAATACAGTGGGTAAGCTTATAATTACTGCGACAATGTATTTTGGAAGAGTGGGTCCGATTTCTATAGCGGTCGCTTTCAATGTGAAAAAAGGCAGTGAAAATATTATTGTTAATCCTGTTGAGGAAATATGTGTGGGATAAAGGAGTATTTCAAATGAGCATTAATAAAAGTTATGCAGTATTCGGTCTTGGAAGATATGGTAAAGCAGTTGCGCAGGAATTGATAGACAATGGCGCTGAAGTTATCGCAGTTGACATAAATAATAAAGTTGTGGAGGAGTTAGTTGGAAAATTCCCGATTTGTAAGTGTGCAGATGTAACAGAATATGAGGTTATGAAACAGTTGGGAATATCCAATGTAGATGTTGTTGTTATTGCGATTGCAGGAGAACTTGAAGCAAGTATAATGGCTACAATGCTCTGCAAAGAAGCCGGGGTAGAACATATTATCGTTAAATGTGCGAGTGAAATGCATCGTACTATTTTGGAAAAGCTCGGAGCTGATACAGTTGTTTTTCCGGAAAAAGATTCGGGAATTCGCCTTGCAAAAAATATTTTAAGTTCAGGATTTATTGATGTTGCAGATATATCTGATAATATTTCGATAATTGAATTAAGTGTAAAGCGTGAATGGGTTGGTAAGAGCTTAAGGGAGATTGAATTAAGAAAAAAGTATGGTATTAATGTAATCGCTTTAGATAAAAACGACAATGTAGAAATTACAATACAACCTGATACGATTATAGAAGAGAATATGAAAATGATTGTAATAGCTGATAAAAACAGGATTAATAAGCTTAAATAATTGTAAATAGCCACACCTATATATTAAGTGGTCTTTATTAGAGGGTGAATTAATGAATATCATTATAGTTGGTTGCGGCAAGATAGGACAAAAAATTGCCGAAAAGCTCAGTAATGAGAACGAATATAATATAACGGTAGTTGACCTTCGTCACAATGTTGTTGACGAAATGGTAAACCGCTATGACGCAATGGGCGTGGTCGGCGACTGTATAGACGCAGCAATCTTAGATGAGGCGGGGGTAAAAAGTGCCGATATACTTATCGCAGTAACAGGCAGCGATGAGCTTAATTTTATGACGTGCCTGCTTGCTAAAAAGATGGGCGATTGCCGGACTATTGCACGAATAAGAAAGCCCGAATACAGAAGAACAATAAATCTTTTTAAAGATGATTTGGGTCTTGCGATGGTTATAAATTCTGACGTAGCAGCGGCGCATGAAATTGCGCGTGTGCTGAAATTTCCAACGGCAATACAGATAGATACTTTTGCAAAGGGAAGAGTGGAAATATTAAAATTTAAAGTTCCTGAAAATTCCGTACTGTGCGATTTAAAGCTTTCTGAAATGCCTGGAAAGCTTAACTGCGAGGTTCTTGTCTGCGGTGTTGAGCGTGACGATCAGGTGCATATCCCGGACGGTAATTTTGTAATCAAAAGCGGTGACCTTGTAAGCATTGTAGCAACATATAAAAATTGCTCTGCATTTTTCAAGAAAATAGGAATTAAGTCAAACAGAATTAAGGATACAATTATTATCGGCGGCGGTGTTACCGGATATTATCTGGCAGATTTACTTATTCAGTCGGGTATCAGCGTTAAAATAATTGAACAGAAGAAGGAGCGTTGCGAGGAGCTTGCATATCTTCTTCCAAAGGCATCCGTTATATGCGGTGACGGAACGGATAATTCGCTGTTACTTGAAGAGGGAATTGAATATGCCGATTCTGTAGTAGCCCTTACCAATATTGATGAGGAAAATATTCTGCTTTCACTCTTTGCACGCAGTAAAACACAAGGTAAGCTTATTACAAAAATAAACAGAATAGCCTATGATGAGGTTATTAAAAAGCTCGACCTTGATACAATTGTCTATCCGAAGGATATTACTGCCGAAAATATTTTAAAGTTTGTAAGAGCCACAAATAATTCAATAGGCAGCAGCAATATTCAGACAATGCACTTTATCCTTGACGGCAAAGCCGAAGCGCTGGAATTTAAAATCGGGGAAAACTCCAAGGTGTCGGGAAAACCGATTGAAACATTTAACACCTCAAAGGGCTCGCTTGTCGTTTGTATAAACAGAAACGGAAAAGTGATAATTCCCAAGGGTTCCGATAAAATTGAAGTCGGTGACAGTATTGTTGTTGTTACTACAAGAGGCGCCTTGAAGGATATAAATGATATTTTGGAAGGTTAATGCATTATGAACTATAAACGTATATTGCATACCCTCGGACTTGTGCTATGCTGCGAGGCAGGGTGTATGCTGCTGCCGCTGATATGTGCAGTTATATATAAAGAAGCTGTTGTCAGCGACTTTTTAATATGTATTGCACTGTGTTTGGCGGCAGGAATTATTCTTGCGATGCAAAATACAAAAAAGAAAGATATATATGCAAAAGAAGGCTTTATTATTGTTGCACTCAGCTGGATAATTATGAGTGTATTCGGCGCAATACCGTTTGTTATTTCAGGCAGTATTCCAAGCTTTGTACGCGCACTTTTTGAAACGGTTTCCGGCTTTACAACAACAGGTGCAACCATTCTTAGCGATGTTGAGTGCCTCCCGAAAAGTATCCTTTTCTGGAGAAGCTTTACCCACTGGATAGGCGGTATGGGTGTTCTTGTTTTTCTGGTTGCACTTCTTCCTATGTCAGGCGGAAATAATCTGCATCTTATGAAGGCGGAGAGCACAGGCCCCTCTGTAAGCAAGCTTGTTCCCAAGGTAAAGTCAAGTGCAAAAATCCTTTACGGAATTTATATAGCAATGACCATTATTTTGACAGTGCTTCTTCTTGCAGGCGGAATGAACCTTTTTGAAGCGCTTACCCACGCATTCGGTACTGCCGGCACGGGCGGGTTTGGTGTCAAAAATTCAAGTATAGCTGATTACAGCCCATATATTCAGGTTGTGATTACAATATTTATGGCTCTGTTCGGCATCGACTTTTCGGTATATTTTATAATTTTGATGAGGAAGTTCAAGCTGCTTCTGCGTGCGGATGAAGTAAAGACCTATATAGGAATTATACTCATATCAACGGCTATAGTATGCGCTAACTGCTACAGTGTGTTTGGTAATATATGGACGTCACTTCGACACAGTGCATTTCAGGTATCCTCTATAATGACAACAACAGGATTTGCAACGGTTGATTTTGATAAATGGCCCGAGCTTTCAAAGGCAATTCTGGTGCTGCTTATGTTTGTGGGTGCCTGTTCTGGAAGCACAGGCGGCGGTATAAAGGTATCGCGTGTTGTAATTTTCTGCAGAAGTATAGGCAAACAAATTATGCTTGCCGCGCATCCAAAAAGTGTAAAGAAGACTACGATGAACGGCAGAATTATAGAACACGAAACAGTTCGTGTGATAAATGTATATATGGCAGCATATCTGGTGATTTTTGTTTCATCGGTGCTTTTAGTAAGTATTGATAATTTTGATTTTACAACAAATTTTACGGCGGTTGCAGCAACACTTAATAATATTGGCCCGGGACTTGAAGGGGTAGGGCCGACAGCGAATTATGCGATTTATTCACCTTTTTCACTGCTTGTAATGGTGCTTGATATGCTTATAGGAAGACTTGAGATATTCCCGATGCTTGTACTGTTTTCAAGGTATACGTGGCGCAAATAGGATGACAAAGTCATCCTTTCGCAACGAAAAGTTTCTAAAGAAAATATTTCGTTGCGAGATAAGTAATTTTCAATGTAGAAATGAGCAATTCCCTTTTTAGGAGATTGCTCATTTCTATTTACGCAAGATCGGTTTCGCGTATCTTCTTCCTCACGGAAAGGACCATAGAGGGAGAGACGGAAAGCTCGTCAATGCCCATTCTTAAAAACCTTTCTGTAAGAGTAGTGTCTGCAGCAAGCTCTCCGCAAATTCCTACCCATATATCAGCGGCGTGCGCATTTTTGACCGTCATATCAATCATTTTCATAACGGCTTCGCTGTGTGGGTCGAAAAAGTCGTCAAGCTGCTCGTTCTGTCTGTCAATTGCAAGGGTATACTGCGAAAGGTCATTTGTTCCTATGCTGAAAAAGGAAACTTCCTTTGCAAGCTTATCAGATATCATTACGGAGGCAGGTGTTTCTATCATAATACCTTGCTCGGGAATTGCAAAGGGTATTTTTTGTGCTGAAAGCTCAGATGCAACCTCCGAGACAATTGCTTTGATTTTGTGGATTTCTTCAAGGGAGCATATCATAGGATACATAATGGAAATATTTCCGTATACCGATGCGCGAAGAAGTGCACGAAGCTGCGTTTTAAAAATTTCGTGCCTTTTCAGGCAAAGGCGTATTCCGCGAAGTCCGAGTGCCGGATTTTCCTCCGCCTTTAATCCTAAATACTCCACCTGCTTGTCAGCGCCAATGTCAAGGGTACGGATTATAACCTTTTTTCCTGCCATTGTTTCTGCAACGGTTTTATATATAGTGAACTGTTCCTCTTCGCTCGGATTAGTGTCGCGTTCGAGGTAAATAAATTCACTCCTGAAAAGCCCTATGCCTTCTGCATCGTTATAAAGTACGAGGGCAAGGTCTTTTATATTTCCCATATTTGCATAAAGCTTAATTTTCTTGCCGTCGAGAGTGACATCTTCTTTTCCTTTAAGTAGCTGTAAAAGCTCTCTTTTTTTGAGTTGTTCATCAAGCTTTTGCCTCATTTGCGACAGAAAAGCTTCTTCAGGTTCGATATAGACGTTCCCAGTATAACCGTCTACAATTCCTATTTTTCCGTCTGCATAATTGTTTTCGTATATATCTACACCGATGATTGCAGGAATATTCATAGTTCTGGCAAGTATTGCCGTATGTGAATTAAGAGAACCCTTTGAAGTTACAAAAGCAAGTATACGCGATTTATCAAACTGCACCGTCTGACTTGGGGTAAGCTCATCTGCGACCAGGATAACAGGCTCATCACCTGAAATTTTACTTTGCGAAATATCCCCTAAGATATTTATTACGCGGTCTGAAATGTCTTTTACATCTGTTGCACGTGCCTGCATATATGCATCATTCATAGAAGAAAACATTTTCGAAAAATTTTCTGCAGCCAATGCCACTGCATATTCTGCATTCAGGCTTTGGGTGCATATCATACTTTCGATGGCTTCAAGATAGTCTGCATCCTCAAGCATCAGGATATGAATGTCAAAAATTGCGGCATTGTCCTTTCCAACCTCTTCCAGTGCTTTCTTCTGCAGCTTTTTAAGCTGTGCTATGGCTTTAGCCTTTGCCTCTGTGAAACGTAAATATTCTGCATCACAATCTTTTATATGTGTGCGTTTTACAGTAATAGGTTCTTTTTTCCAGATTTTTATTTTGCCTATGGCAATTCCGCCAAAGACGCTTTTTCCCTGATAAATTAGCATATTTGATTCTCCATTACAAATTGTTTTCGAGAAACTCTCTAAGTGCGTGTGTAGCTTCTTCTTCATCTGCTCCGCTTATATTTACTTTGAGGCTGTGACCGCATTTTGCACCCAAGCCCATAACTGCAAAAATCCGCTTGGCATCGGCGCTTTTTCCGTCAAGCTCTAAAGTAATGTCAGACTTAAATCCCGATGCCGCTTTCACGAGCATTCCTGCCGGCCGTGCGTGTATTCCGAGGGGGTCTTTAACGGTGTAGATAAATTCTTTCATACGCTTAATATTCCTTTCTTTGTCATAAATTTAATATTTCGTAAATTTGCTTATTTATTCACCTTGACTTTTTAAAAATCAGAATGTAAAATAGAACGATAAAGGGGATGATAATAATGCAGATTTTTGAGGGAAGACCAAAAAACAATGAAGA
>JAZODM010000056.1:0-35018 GCA_045596985.1 Clostridia bacterium | reverse complement strand
TAACTCAATTCATATCGGGAAACAGAGAGGTAACGGGTGTTAATGAGAATGGTATTGCTATGTTTAAAAAATGAAGTGCGCGATATATATATTAACTTGAACATTTATTTGGTTAGTGGTATAATTATATCAGCGGACTGTTTGTTAAGGAGGTAATATTATAGTGACAGGCAGTTTACAAATAAAAAACGGCAAATATTATGCCGTCATAAATTATAAAGATGATTGTAATAATCGCAGACAGAAATGGGTATCTACTGATTTGCCGGTTAAAGGAAACAAAAAGAAAGCAGAGAAATTCCTTGCAGATTATCTTAAAAAGTATGATGAAAGGGACGGAGTGCTCAGCAATGATATGTATTTCCATACATATATTTTAATGTGGCTGGAGTCAATTAGACACACAATTGAAAAATCCACATTTGAAGTGTATTCGATGGATATAAAAAAGCATATTGCCCCGTACTTTGAAAGAATGGGGCTGAGACTTACAGAATTAAAGGTTATGCATCTGCAAAGGTTCTATTCGGATCTTCTTGAAAATGGGCGTCTCGACGGAAAGGGCGGGTTATCACCAAAGACGATAAAAAACTACCATACCGTGATACGCAAATCTCTTCAGGATGCACTTCGTAATGAACTTATTGTATCAAACCCCGCAGACCTTGCAAAGCTTCCAAAGAAGCAAAAGTTTATAGGAAATTTCTACACGCTCAGTCAGGTAAATACATTGCTTGACTACAGTAAGGGGAAAGACCTATATACTGCAATAACACTTGCCGTATATACGGGATGCAGACGTTCGGAAATTCTTGGCTTTAAATGGGAGTCAATAAACTGGGAAAATATGACCATAACAGTCAAAGATACCGTTGTTCACACAAGCTCCACAATTTATCGGCAAGGGACAAAGACTGACAGCAGTTACAGAACACTTCAGTTGACCGGTAATGTTATTGAAGTGCTCAAAGCAGAGAAAAAGCTTCAGGAACATTATAAAAAGCTTTTCGGCAGAGAGTATATTCAGAATGACTACATTGTAAAAAGACCAAATGGAGAGCTTTATATGCCGTGCACATTCACTTCTAATGTTAAGCGTTATATGAAAAATGCAGGACTTCCCGTTATACGTGTGCACGATTTAAGGCACACAACGGCAAGCTTGCTTTTGTCCTTAGGACTATCATTAAAAGAGGTCCAGGAATGGCTTGGACACAGTGATATTTCAACTACGGCAAACATCTATACGCATATTACGGCGCAGACAAAAATAGAATCTGCAAACCGATATTCACAGTGCCTCAGTATATAATGCGTTAGAAATCCGTTAGAAAAATGTTAGAAAAACTATTTTAAAACACGAAAAAAGCCCGATATAATCGGGCTTTTGGTGGTTGCCGAACTAGGATTCGAACCCAGACAAACAGAGTCAGAGTCTGCTGTGCTACCCTTACACAATTCGGCAATATGCACTTGTTTTGAAGTACCTATATAATATACAACGTTTTTGGGGGTTTGTCAATCTTTTTTTTGAAAAATTTTCATCTTTTTGTAGTATATCTAAAAATCTGAAATAAATTCATTGACATAATAATTTTGCTTTGGTAAAATATACCTATGCTTTATCACTGCAGAGTAATAAAGCGAAAAAAATTATCAAAAAGACTATGAAAAAGCACAAGTATGTGATATAATAGAAGAAATTGAAAAAAAGAAGGTTAGAAATATGAACTTTTTTCAGAAAGATATTGAAACAATGCCTCGAAAAGAAATTGAAAGGCTTCAGCTTGAAAGACTAAAATATATGGTAGCGTACTGCTACAACAACACACGCTTTTACAATGAAAAGCTGACTGCCGCAGGCGTAGGCGACGGAAGTAAGATAAAAACGCTTTCTGATATTGAATATATACCGTTCACGACAAAGGCAGATTTTCGTGACAACTATCCGTTTGGTATGGTTGCAGTTCCTCAGAAGGATATTGTACGTGTACACGCATCGAGCGGTACTACGGGAAAGCCGACTGTGGGTGTTTATACGAAGGACGATATTGACGTATGGAGTGACTGCGTTGCCCGTGTTGCGGCTGCAGGCGGTGTTACGAGTGACGATATAATACAGATTTCGTTTGGCTACGGACTTTTTACGGGCGCACTCGGTCTTCACTACGGACTTGAAAAGCTTGGGGCAATGGTTATCCCTGCATCGTCGGGAAATACGGAAAAGCAGCTTATGCTGATGCGTGACCTTGGCGTTACGGGACTTGTTGCAACGCCGTCTTATGCGCTTTACCTTAGTGAAGCTGTTAAAGAGGGTGAGCATCCGCTTTCTGATTATAAATTAAGGCTTGGTATTTTAGGCAGCGAGCCGTGTACACCTGAAATGAGAAGTGCGATTGAGAAAAACTTGGGTGTATATGTTTCTGATAACTATGGTATGACAGAGCTTGGCGGCCCCGGTGTAAGCGGTGACTGTTTTGAGCGGTGCGGTATGCACTTTGCAGAGGACCATTTCCTGCCGGAAATTGTAGACCCCGATACGGGAAAACGTCTTGATGCAGGCGCGACCGGTGAGCTTGTTGTTACAACACTTACAAAACAGGGTATGCCTGTGCTTCGTTACAGAACAAGAGATATTACAACACTTGATTACGAGCCGTGTAAGTGTGGCAGAACGCACGTCAGAATGTCAAAGACAAAGGGCAGAACTGATGATATGCTTATTATCAAGGGTGTAAACGTGTTCCCGACACAGATTGAAAGCGTTCTTATAAATGTAGATAAAATCGGTCCGCACTATCAGCTTGTTGTGCGCCGTGAGGATAATTATAAGGATACGCTTGAAATCAAGGTTGAGCTTGTTGATGCAAGCGTTCTTGAAAGCTACGGCGAGCTTGAAAAGCTGACACGTACTATTCAGGAAAGAATAAAGAGTGTTCTCGGACTTCAGGCAAAGATTACCCTTGTTCAGCCTAAAACTCTTGAGCGTTTCCAGGGTAAGGCGAAGAGAGTGCTTGATTTAAGGAATGAGAAATAGTCCGATTACCCTATATGAAAGGAAAGATAATAATGAAAGAATTACTGATTGGTAATGCCGCCGTTGCACGTGGCCTTTACGAGGCAGGCTGCAATGTCATTTCCTCATATCCCGGTACACCCAGTACAGAGATTACGGAATTTGCGGCAAAATATGATGAAATATATTGCGAGTGGGCGCCGAATGAAAAGGTTGCCTGCGAGGTGGCTTTCGGTGCATCACTTCGTGGTGCAAGAAGTGCGTGTGCAATGAAGCACGTAGGTCTTAATGTTGCGGCAGACCCGCTTTTCACACTATCATACACAGGTGTTAACGGCGGTTTGGTTATATGCGTTGCCGATGACCCGGGCATGCATTCTTCGCAGAATGAGCAGGATTCAAGGCATTATGCAATTGCGTCTAAAATCCCGATGCTGGAGCCTGCTGATTCACAGGAATCGTATGAATTTGCAAAAAAGGCGTTTGAGCTTTCAGAAAAATACGATACGCCCGTTCTTCTTCGTATGTGTACAAGAATTGCACATTCGCAGAGCATTGTTGAAACAGGCGAGAGGATAGAGGCAGGCGTAAAGGACTACGAAAAAAATCCTGAAAAGTTTATAATGATGCCTGCAAATGCGAAAAAACGCCATCCCTTTGTTGAGGAGAGAACAAGAAAATTTGTAGAGCTTGCGGAAAATTGCGAATTTAACCGCATAGAATATACAGATTCAAAAATCGGTGTTATTACATCGGGTGCAAGCTATCAGTACGTGAAAGAGGCACTCGGTGACAGTGTAAGCGTATTTAAGCTTGGTATTGTAAATCCGCTTCCTGAAAAGAGCATTATTGAGTTTGCCGAAAAGATGGATAAGGTATACGTTATCGAGGAGCTTGACGGCATAATCGAGGCACACTGCAATTCTTTGGGCATTAAGGTAT
Organism: Clostridia bacterium; assembly: GCA_045596985.1. Classification (GTDB taxonomy): domain Bacteria; phylum Bacillota; class Clostridia; order UMGS1883; family UMGS1883; genus UMGS1883. Next base: position 31,060 of record JAZODM010000056.1, on the reverse strand, counting down.
GCGGTAAGGAGCTTTTCTCCTGCATCGGAGAATTTTCACAGAAAACTATTGCAGAGGCAATGGGAATTGAAGATAAGGAAAAATACAGCCTTAGTATGGATATTCCTATGCGTCCGCCGATGATGTGCGCAGGCTGTCCGCACAGAGGAATGTATTATGCACTTGCAAAGAATAAGATTACAGTGCTTGGCGATATAGGCTGTTACACACTTGGTGCAACACCTCCGCTTTTTGCACTTGACTCAACTCTTTGTATGGGTGCTTCTGTTTCAGGACTTCATGGCTTTAACAAGGCAGGCGGCAGTGAAAGTGAGGGCAAGAGTGTCTGCGTAATAGGTGATTCCACCTTTATGCACAGCGGTGTGACGGGGCTTATAAACATTGCATACAACGGCTCTAATTCCACTGTAATTATTCTTGATAACTCAATCACGGGAATGACAGGTCATCAGCAAAACCCCACAACGGGATATAATATAAAGGGAGATCCTGCATCAAAAATTGACCTTGAAACACTGTGCCGCAGTGTAGGCATAAACAGAGTGACGGTTGTAGACCCCTACGACCTCAAGGAATGTGAGAGAGTAGTAAAAGAAGAACTTTCTGCAAATGAGCCGTCGGTTATTATTTCAAGAAGACCATGCGTGCTTCTTAAATCTGTAAAACCGAAAAAACCACTCGTTGTTAACAAGGATAAATGTAAGGGATGTAAAAAATGTATGAGCTTTGGTTGTCCTGCAATCAGTATGCACGACGGCAAGGCTGAAATTGATAAAACACTTTGCGTGGGATGCGATGTATGTACACAGCTTTGTCCCTTTGATGCAATAGAAAGGCAGGTGCAGGAGTAATGCAGACGAAAAATATTATGATTGTCGGCGTAGGCGGACAGGGCAGCCTCCTTGCAAGTAAGCTTTTGGGAAGACTTTTAGTTGATGAGGGATATGATGTAAAGGTGTCTGAGGTACACGGTATGAGCCAGCGTGGAGGAAGCGTTGTTACATACGTGCGCTATGGCGATAAGGTTTATTCTCCCATTATTGAAGATGGTGAGGCGGATTTCATCGTTTCGTTTGAAAAAATTGAAGCGGCAAGATGGCTTTCCTGCCTTAAAAAAGACGGAAAAATCATTGTTAACACTCAGCAGATAGACCCGATGCCCGTAATTATAGGTAAGGCGCAGTATCCTGCAGACGCACTCGATAAAATAAAAGAAGAGGGTGCATTTGTTGATGCAATTGATGCCCTTTCCATTGCAAACGATGCAGGAAACGCAAAGGCGGTAAATATCGTTTTGATGGCAAGACTTGCAAAGTATTTTGATATAAGCTATGACAAATGGATTAAGGCTATAGAAAATACGGTTGCACCTAAGTTTACCCTGCTTAATAAGAAGGCGTTTGAGCTTGGGTACAATTATTAAAAGGAAGTGGAAGAGATGGAAAATTACTATCAAAAAGAAATAGAGACCGCCTCTTATGAAAAAATAAGACAAATGCAGAGTGAAAGACTTGTTAAAACAGTAAACCATGTTTATGAAAATAACGAGTACTACAGAAACCTTATGAAGAAAAAGGGAGTAACTCCCGATGATATAAAGTCGGTTGATGACCTTCACAAGCTTCCGTTTTTGACAAAGGATGACCTTAGAGAGGCGTATCCCTACGGTCTTATGTCAAAACCGCTTTCAGAATGTGTAAGAATTCAATCTACAAGCGGAACGACAGGAAAAAGGGTTGTTGCTTTCTATACACAGCACGATATAGATTTGTGGGAGGACTGCTGTGCACGTGCAATTGTGGCGGCAGGCGGAACTAAGGAGGATGTTTGTCAGGTATGCTATGGCTACGGCTTATTTACGGGCGGACCCGGACTTAACGGCGGCTCGCATAAGGTTGGCTGTCTGACCCTTCCGATGTCATCGGGAAATACAGATCGTCAGTTACAGTTTATGACCGACCTTGAGGCTACAATTATCTGTTGTACGCCCTCATATGCAGCATATCTTGCAGAAAGTATTTATGAGCAGGGCTTGCGTGATAAAATAAAGCTTAAAGCAGGAATATTTGGTGCAGAAGCGTGGACTGAGCAGATGCGTAAGGATATTGAAGCAAAGCTTGGTATAAAAGCATATGATATTTACGGACTTACAGAAATATGCGGACCGGGTGTGGCTTTTGAATGCAGTGCGCAGTCAGGTATGCACGTAAACGAGGACCATTTCATTGCCGAGATAATTAATCCTGAAACGGGCGAGGTTCTTCCCGAGGGTGAAAAGGGTGAGCTGGTATTTACCTGCATCACGAAAGAGGCATTCCCCGTAATCAGATACCGTACAAAGGATATATGCGTTCTTTCACGTGAAAAATGCTCCTGTGGCAGAACACACGTTAAAATGGCAAAGCCTATGGGCAGAAGTGATGATATGCTTATCGTAAAGGGCGTAAATGTGTTCCCCTCACAGATTGAGGAAGTACTTTTAAAGCAGGGACTTACATCAAACTACCAGATTATCGTAGACCGTGAAAATCACAGCGATACTATCGAGGTAAGGGTTGAAATGACACCCGAGCTTTTCTCCGATAAGGTGAATGACCTTTCCAAGAAAGAAAAAGAAATTAATGCGGCACTTAAATCAATGCTTGGTATTTATGCAAATGTACGTATTGTAGAGCCTAAGTCCATTGTAAGAAGTGAGGGCAAGGCTGTAAGAGTAATAGATAAGAGAAATCTTTACAATTAAAGGAGTGGGGAAAGTGACAATTAAACAGTTATCTATTTTTGTTGAAAACAAGGCAGGTACGGTTTCAAGTATTGCAAAGAGTATTGCTGATGCAGGTGTCAGCATCCGTGCTCTCAGCGTAGCAGATACGCAGGAATTTGGAATACTCCGCCTTATTGTAAGTGATGTTGATAAGGCAAAGGACGTCCTTAGTGAGAATGACTGCGTTGTTTCCGTAACAAAGGTTATCGGCGTTCAGATTCCCGATGTGCCGGGAGGTCTTTCAGAGGTGCTTGCACTGATGAGTGAAAACGGAATAAATATTGAATATTTGTATGCGTTTATCACCATATCAGGACAGCACGCATATGTTGTTCTTCGTGTAGAGGATAACGAAAAGGCGGTAAAGGTTCTTTCTGATGCAGGGATTAAGCTTGTTTCGCAAAGCGATATAGATTCTCTGTAAGATTAAACATCATAACAGTATATTAATACAACAAGAAGCGGAGTAAGTCGGTTTACTCCGCTTCTTGTTGTATAATTATTAATTATGTTGTCATTTTTTGTAAGAAAATAGGTTTATATAATCGATATTTTTTTAATTTTTTATGTTAATTTGGGTTTACATAAAGTTGCGGGTTGATTTTGCCTGAAAATTTAGTTTTCCACATAAAAAAGGCTGATTTTATGGTTATTAACAGGAGTTTTTCACAGTTTCCACAGAAAATCACAATAAATTATTGGAAACTTGTGAAAAACTCACCTGCCGTTTTTACGCTAAAAAATAGGTTTACAAAAAAAATTACCATTTATAGGAAAATAAAAATTTTTCAAATGTTTTACAAGAGAATGTCGAAATGTAATATTTGTTAGTTTAATTTGTAAAAATTGATAAAATATGCGCTGCAGAGCAAAGAGAAAATTCATCAGGGTCAGGCACAACCACCTTGTAAAATCTGAATCTGTGGTAATCGTGAAGGTAGTCTCTGCCTCTGTCGCTTTGGGGGAATTTTGCATACCAGTCAGGGTGATTTATCTGCATAAATTTACGGGCGCATTTTTGTGCCTGAGAGCGCGCGCCATAGTACGGTGAAGGTGTACCGCTGAGCATAACCCCGGGCGGACTTGAATGTAGAAGAAGAACGCTTTCGTCGTCGCACTCGCCTAAGGATATGTATGCATGACAATGTTTTGGAGAGAAGAATATATCGCCGCAACGGTGCACAGGAGAGCAGCCTCCTTCGCATACACTGCCAAGACCAAGCTCCTGAAGCCTGTAGCCAAGCTCCTTTGATTTAAATACATATCCCGGAAGATTATCCTGCGTGTTTAAAAGATTGTATATTACCCAACCTATATAGCCTGTGCAGTCAAGCCCCAATGTAGAGCAATGAAGAAATTTTTTAAAATTATACGCAGAAGTCTGCGTCAGAAAAAACTTGCGCCAGGCAGTGCTCTCGCCTATGGTGCGCGCCTGCACTGAGGCAAAGGTATCCTCCTCGTTCCAGCCGCCGCCGTACACATACATCGTATGCCCCAGTGGCATAAGTGCAGTTTTTATAAGCTTTTTTATTGTGGGAAAATCACTCAAAAAAATTACCTCCTTAAATTTTCTATCAGACAGTGTCATTTTACTTGACATTATATAGTAAAATAGGATAGAATATGATAGTGGAACTACATATTAAACAAACTATTTATATCAATGGAACGGAGGATTTTTTATGAAAATTCTGGTTACGGGTGGTGCCGGATATATCGGCAGCCATACTTGTGTTGAACTTCTTAACGCAGGACACGAAATTGTGGTGGTGGATAATCTTTCCAATTCGTGTGAAAAATCGCTTGATATGGTAAAAGAGATTACAGGAAAGGATTTTTCTTTCTATAAATGTGACATATTAGATAAAGAGGCACTGACAAAGGTTTTTGACGAAAACGAATTTGATTCCGTAATACATTTTGCAGGACTCAAGGCTGTTGGTGAGTCGGTGTCAAAGCCTATCGAATATTATCACAACAATATGACAGGTACGTTTGTGCTGCTCGATGTTATGCGTGAGCATAATGTGTTTAACATTGTGTTCTCTTCTTCGGCGACAGTATACGGCAGTCCCAAGACGGTGCCGATCACGGAGGATTTCCCGCTTTCTACAACAAATCCCTACGGCTCCACAAAGCTTATGCTCGAAAGGGTACTCAGCGACGTATATGTAGCAGATAACCGTTTCAGTGTGGTGCTTCTTCGTTACTTTAATCCTATCGGCGCACATTCGAGCGGAAAAATAGGGGAGGATCCCAAGGGTATCCCGAACAACCTTCTTCCGTATGTGGCGCAGGTTGCCGTTGGACGCCTCGAAAAGGTAAATGTATTTGGTGACTGCTATGACACCAAGGACGGCACGGGTGTACGTGATTACATCCACGTTGTTGACCTTGCACTGGGTCATCTTAAGGCGGTTGAGAAAAAGAGCGGCGAGGGCGGTGTGCATATATATAACCTTGGTACAGGTCAGGGTTACAGCGTGCTTGAAATCATCAAAAACTTCGGCGAGGCGTGCGGAAAGGATATTCCGTATGTTATAGCACCACCGCGCGCCGGTGATGTTGCAATATGCTATGCTGACGCTTCAAAGGCAAAGGCAGAGCTTGGCTGGGAGGCAGAGCGCGGTATTGCACAAATGTGTAAGGATGCATGGAACTGGCAGAGTAAAAATCCCAACGGATTTTCAAAATAAATTGGAGGTTAAGAAATGACAAAGATTACATTTGACTATTCCAAAGCGGAAAAATTTATTACAAAGGATGAAATTAATGCTCTTGCACCATTTATAGGTGTAGCACACGATATTCTTCACGAGGGGAAGGGCAGCGGAAGCGATTTTACAGGCTGGGTAAATCTCCCGGAAAATTATGATAAGGAAGAATATGCGCGAATTAAAAAGGCGGCAGAAAAGATTAAGAGCAATTCAAAAGCACTTATCGTCATTGGTATAGGCGGCTCCTATCTTGGCGCAAGAATGGCTGTAGAAATGATTCACCATAATTTCTTTAATCTTAATGAAAAGGAAAGAGAAAAGGGTGTGCAGATTTTCTTTGCGGGAAACTCAATAAGCTCGACTTATCTTGCTGACCTCGTAGAAACAGTTAAGGATATAGATTTCTCTGTAAATATTATTTCAAAAAGCGGTACAACAACCGAGCCTGCAATAGCTTTCCGTATATTTAAAAAGCTTCTTATAGAAAAGTACGGTGAGGAAGGCGCAAGGGAAAGAATATATGCCACAACAGACAAAGCAAGGGGTGCCCTTAAAAACCTCGCCGATGAAGAGGGTTATGAAACCTTTGTTGTTCCCGATGATGTTGGCGGACGCTACAGTGTACTTACTGCAGTAGGTCTTCTGCCGATTGCAGCAAGCGGTGCAGACATTGACGCTTTGATGCAGGGCGCATACGATGCAATGAAGGAGTATGCAAATCCCAATCTTGAGGAAAATGATTGCTACAAGTATGTTGCAGCAAGAAATGCGCTTTACAGGAAAGGCAGAATAATTGAAATGATGGTTAACTATGAGCCGCAGGTTCACTATTTTGCAGAATGGTGGAAACAGCTTTTCGGTGAGAGTGAGGGTAAGGATAACAAGGGTATTTTTCCGGCGGCAGCTGATTTTTCCAGCGACCTTCATTCTATGGGTCAGTATATTCAGCAGGGTCTTAGAATAATGTTCGAGACAGTGCTCTTCTTTGACAATGCGCGTAAGGACATCATTATGGAAAGTGACAAGGATAATGTTGACGGACTTAATTTCCTGGCAGGAAAGTCTGTAAGCTTTGTAAACGAGCAGGCATTTAACGGAACGCTTCTTGCACATACTGACGGTGATGTGCCAAACCTTGTCCTTCATATAGAGAAGATGGATGAGTACTGCCTCGGTAACCTTATTTACTTCTTTGAAAAGGCATGCGGCATCAGCGGCTATCTTTTAGGTGTTAACCCATTTGACCAGCCCGGAGTTGAAGCATATAAGAAGAATATGTTTGCACTTTTGGGTAAGCCCGGCTATGAGGCACAGCAGGCACAGCTTTTAGAAAGACTTAAAAAGTAATTTGTTCAACGGAGAGCCAGACTGCATATGCAGCTTGACTTTTCAATGAACAGGAATAATAAAAAGCCTTTGCGGGAAAGATTAAGTTGGAAAAACAATTTAACAAATCTTTCTTGCGGAGGCTTTTTTATTATGATAAACAAAGTTGAAATATGCGGCGTAAATACCTCGAAGTTACCGACACTCTCTGCAGCGGAGAAAAAGCAATTATTTGAGAAAATTAAAAAGGGTGATACCCAGGCAAGGGAGACCTTTATACGCGGAAATCTAAGGCTTGTATTAAGTGTAATAGGACGCTTTAATAACCGTGGTGAAAATGTGGATGACCTTTTTCAGGTAGGGTGTATAGGGCTTATCAAGTCAATTGATAATTTTAATACGGAGCTTGATGTTCAGTTTTCAACATATGCAGTGCCGATGATAATAGGTGAAATACGGCGCTACCTAAGGGACAACAACTCGCTAAGGGTGTCGCGCTCACTTCGTGATATTGCATACAAGGCGCTTTGCGTGCGCGAAAAAATTATAAATGAGAGTAACCGCGAACCAAGTGTTGAGGAAATTGCAAAAGCAATTGATTCCACAAAGGAGGATGTTGCAATGGCACTGGACGCAATTCAGGAGCCGATTTCGCTTTTTGAGCCGGTGTATCACGATGGGGGAGATGCCGTGTTTGTTATGGATCAGGTATCGGATAAGAAAAACATTGACGAGGCGTGGATAGAAAAAATCTCCCTGCGTGAAGCTATGGACAAGCTCACAGACAGGGAGAAGCTTATTATAATGATGCGGTTTTTCCGCGGAAAGACACAGACAGAGGTTGCAAATGAAGTTGGAATAAGTCAGGCACAGGTATCACGTCTTGAAAAAAGTGCCATAAGCAGTATGAGAAAGAATATATAGTAGTAGGGACTGTAAGAAACTTAGTTTTTTACAGTCCCTACTACTATTCATAATTTTTTTACGCTGTCTCTTAGCAGAAGCACACTTTGAATAGAAACGCTCTGATATGGTGACTGAGGATAACGCACTCTTCTGTATAAAAGATTAAGCGCGCTGTCTGCAATTTCGTCTATCGGTGTTGAAACGGTTGTAAGAGGTGGATTTGAATAGCGTGCCAGAGGGATGTTGTTAACACCTATCAGGGAAATATCGTCAGGAACGCTTAACCCTGCCATATACATGCGGTTCATTGCGCCCAGCGCAATTGCGTCATATGCTGCAAAAACTGCGGTGGGTCTTTCGGGGAGGGATATAAGCTTATCCATAGCATCATAGCCAGCATCGCCCATTCTTTTTGAACTTGTAATGAGCCAGTCCTCATTTATAGGGAGGGAATACTCCTCCATAGCTCTTTTAAAATTCTTTAGCGCACCAGAAGTGAGATATTCGCCTATAAAGGCAATATCCTTGTGCCCCATTTTTTTGAAATGTTCAATTGCTTGATAAACACCGTAGCTTCTGTCGGTGTTTACACAGTCGCAATGGTGAATTTTTTCACTGTAAAGCGAGCCTATTGCAACTGCCGGGATATTCCCGAGCAATTCGTTTTCGTATTTCGAGCCGTCTATTATGATAAGTCCGTCAACCTTATGATAGTTTATGAAATAATCCAGCAAATCATTTGCAACAGAGGAAACGAAATTGTTGCACGTAACGAGAAGGACATCACCATTATCCGTAATTCTTTTGTTCAGCGCCTCTACTATTTCGCCATAGATGGAAGAGCCTGAAATCTCGTTACATATAACGGCAAAAACCCGGCTTTGGAAAGAGGGCGAATAAAACTTATTAAAGCAGTTATTCTCCTTTGCAATTTCGAAAATTTTATTGCGTGTTTCTTCACTTATTTCATTGCTTCCGCTGAAAGCCTTCGACACTGTGGAAAGAGAGCAGCCGGCAAGCGAGGCAAGCTTTGTCATTGTTATAGCCATAAAATTCACTCCTTATTAAAAATATATCATATAAAAGAAGCTTACGCAATAGTTGCAAAAAAATATTTCGCAATTTGCGAAAGAATTTCGTGAAAAAAGAAAGTGTTTCGTTAAAAACGATGTTGAAAAATTCCTCTATTTATGTTAATGTTAAGCTAAAGATATAAATATAGCGAGGCTTTCGAAAAAGTAAAAAACAAAGAAAACTCACGAAAGCTTTCGTAATAAAGAGAGGATGGTTTTTATGGCAAAAGCGGCATTTGTAGGCTTTGGTGAAGTGAATACACCAATTGACATTATTGTGAAAAAGTGTACTGACGCGGCAAACGCTCTCCAGAAAGAGGGCCTTGAGCTTGTAAAGGTTTTCCCCGTGACAGACGATTATGAGGAAAAGGATATTAAGAAAGCGGTAGATGCATTAAAGGGCGAGGATTTTGACTGCCTCGTTGTGTGTATTGCAGGATGGATTCCCACACATGCGGTTGTGAAGGTGACGGAGCATTTTCGTGAAAAGCCGATGGTGCTTTGGGGACTTTGCGGCTGGATAGAGGATGACGGCAGACTTGTTACAACGGCTGACCAGGCAGGAACAACCGCTATCCGTAAGACTTTCTATGACCTTGGATATACATTTAAGTACATATACGATATTATCGGACTTCCCTCAAACACAAAGAAGGTAGCACAGTTTGCGCAGGCGGCAGCTGCTGCAGCGAAGCTTCGCCATTCAAGAACGGGTATGGCAGGCTACCGCGATATGAACCTTTATGGCACTCAGGCGGACGGCCCGTCTCTCAAGAGAGTTATCGGAAGTGAGATTGAAACCTTTGAAATGCTTGAAATAGAGCAGCGCTATCAGAAAATTACCGATGAAGAAAAGCAGGTAGTTATTGATAAATGTATGTCAAAATGGAACTTCGTTAAGAAGGCAAATCCTGAAAGTATGAAAAAGGCTGCAGGCTACTATCTTGCGGTAAAGGCAATTTGCGATGAAAGAGGTTATGATGCAATTTCCCTTAAAGACGTTGACGGAATGAAAAAGCTTCTTGGATTCCCTCCTGCACCTATATTTATGCTTCTTGCAGATGAGGAAGGTCTTTGCACAATTCCCGAGAACGACTGCCTTGGTAATATAACACAGATTATGGTGAAGTATCTTACAGGTCAGTGCGCACCGTACCTTGAATTTTATGAGTTCTTCGAGGACAGCGTTCTTGCAGGTGTTCCCGACTATGTGCCGGCAGAAATTGTTGACGGTGAAGTTACCGTTATGCCTGCAGCATTTGGTGAGCTTTCAGAGGGTATTCTGAACGTAAGCCGTGTTAAGGGCGGCGAGCTTACTATGTGCCGTCTTACCTGCTGCGATGGCGAGTATTATATGCATATGGTTAAGGGTAACGGCAAAACTCCTATGAAGTGGGAGGAGGCAGGCTGGACACAGCCGGCACCGCAGCTTCCCGGACTTCAGATAGAGCTCCCGGATGTACCAGCGTTTGCACAGAATGTAATGTGTCAGCATTATATTATATCTTACGGTGACAATACGGCACTTATAGAGGATTTGTGCTATATCCTCGGTATTGAAGTTATAAGATAAATGGAGGAATAAAAATGAGTAAATTACTTATAGGTTGGGCAGAAGAAAGCCTTGTCCCTGATAAAAAAGTAAACCTTGCAGGGCAGTTTTATGAAAGAATTTCAGATTATGTTGAGTCTGAAATCAGCGTAACGGCAATGGCAGTTGAGTCAGATGGAGATGTTATGATAATAGCTTCTGCCGATGTTGTAAGTTTGCCGCTTCCTTTAATTGAGCTTGCACGCGAAAAGTTTGCACGCCTTACAAATGAAGTTGACCCTAAAAAGCTTATTGTTAATGCAACGCATACACATACTTCAATGAAGCTTTCTACACGCCTTCAGACAAAAGGAAAAAGCGGAAACACTTTAAGTGCTGCTGCAGCTATCTTAGAGGAGTTTTTACCAAAAGGAAAGCTTTACACACCAAAGGTAACTGCTGATGAAACAGTTCTCACAGTTGAAGAGGGGAATGAGCTTGTAACGGACAAGATTGCGCTTGCAGCAAAGAAGGCATGGGACAACAGAGAGGAAGCACTCTATGCCAATGAATTCGGAAGAGCGGTAGTTGGAATGTGCCGCAGAGTAAGCTATGATGACGGCTCTGCGCAGATGTGGGGAGATACGAATACTGCAAACTTTGTAGCTCTTGAGGGCGGTAATGACAGCGGTATTGAGCTTATCTATACCTTTGATAAAAATAAGAAGCTTAAAGGTGTTGTGGCAAATATTGCGTGTCCCGCTCAGATTTTGGAGCAGAGAAGCTTTATCTCCGCTGATTACTGGGGAAGAGCAAAGGCAAATATCCGTGAAAAGCTTGGCAAGGATGTATTCCTCCTTGGACTTTGCGGCGCAGGCGGTGACCAGTGTCCGCGTGACCTTGTAAGGTGGGTCAATCCCGAAACACCTATTGATGACCCCAATGTTAAGCGTCCCAATTACATTGAGAGAAAGGCTGACCCCTCAATGTATGATATTTCGGGTTGTAATAAAGCAGGAAAGAGAATTGCAAATGAGATTGTTTCTGTATTTGAAGAAATTACAGAGCTTAAGGATAGTGCAGTCCTTGAGCATAAGGTAATTGACCTTGACCTTCCGCTTCGTAAAGCAACAATGAAAGAATATAATGAAGCCGTGAGGGAAATTGAATATTATATTGACAAAAACAAGGACAAGGAAAAATTTGACTTCGAGGACAATGCAAAAATGCACGTATACTCAGGCACTATTGCAAGATACCGTCAACAGCAGTTTAAGGAGATTGAGCCTATTGAAATTCATATTGTACGTTTTGGTGATGTTTCCTTTGCAACAAACCCGTTTGAGCTTTTCCTTGATTACGGTAACTATATAAAGGCAAGAAGCCTTTCAAAGCAGACATTTATTATTCAGCTTTGTTGTGGCTCTGAAGGATATCTTCCAACAGAAAAGGCTGAAAAGGCAGGCCATTACAGTGCGTATATCTCAAGCGGTACTGTCGGTCACGAGGGCGGAGATTTGCTCGCAAGAAGAAGTGTGGAAGAGATTAACCAAATGTTTAAATAATTAAAAGAGGTGTTTTTTCTTTGGAAAGTCAGAAACGTAAAAAACTTGATTATAAATGGGTAATAATAGCTCTTTCAGCATTGATGGTATGTATTGCACTTGGCTTTTGCTCTTCTACAAAAAGTCTGTACATAAAGGCTATCACAGAGGCATGGGGAATTAAACGCAGTGCGTTTTCGGTAAATGACAGCTTCCGATTTGTTTCTACTGCAATTATTAACTTATTTTTCGGTACACTCATAGCACGCTTCGGCGAGAAAAAACTCATAGGAGCAGGCATTGTGTGCTTAATAGCATCCTGCCTGGTATATTCCTTTGCAACAAATATGTTTATCTTTTATATAGGCGGCATTTTGCTTGGAATAGGACTTTCGTGGACAACAACGACAATGGTAGGATATGTCGTGAATAAGTGGTGCAGGGAAAACAAAGGAACAATTATGGGTGCAGTGCTTGCCACTAATGGTATTGGAGCCGCAATTGCAACGCAGATAGTTTCACCGATTATTAACCATAGCGCCTACGGATACAAAAATGCATACCGATTGGTAGCGCTTATCCTTACGGCTTTGTTTGTGCTCCTTATGATGTTTTTTAAAAACAAGCCAAAAGACGCGGCTGACTCAAATGCAGATGTTCCAAAGAAAAAGGCACGCGGTCAGGGCTGGGTAGGCATGGAGTACTCCGATGCAGTCAGAAAAACATACTTTTATGCTGCATTAGTCTGCGTATTCCTTACAGGAATGTTGCTGCAGGGAATAGGCGGAATTGCTACGCCGCATATGTACGATGTGGGAATTGCTGACACCTATGTTGCGACGGTACTCAGTTGCCACGCCTTAGCGCTTACCTGCTTTAAATTCCTGTTGGGATTTATGTATGATAAATTCGGGTTAAGGTTTACGTCAAATCTTTGTATGATAACGGCGTTGGTTGTTTTCTTCTTGCTTGCAAACGTATCTGACACCGCCGCGGGCAGGAGCTTTGCAATGATATACGGAATATTTTCGTCGCTCGCACTTCCGCTGGAGACGATTATGCTGCCGATTTATGCAAGTGACCTTTTCGGCGAAAAATCGTTTAGCAAGGTTCTTGGCTTGTTCGTTTCGGTTAACACAGCAGGCTATGCACTGGGAACGCCGATTTCAAACTTATGCTTTGATGTTACGGGAAGCTATAATGTGGCGCTCTATGCGAGCTGCATATTGATGATGGTTGTAATAATCGCTATGAACTTTGTAATGACTGCGGCAAATAAACAGAGAAAAGCTATTGAAAAGGAAAAAGTAGCAGTGTAAAAAAATGGACTCTTCTAAATGAAGAGTCCATTTTTTACTATATTTTTATTTGTTTTTCCAAAGCAATGCTGCACCGATAATTCCTGCATCGTTGCCGAGAGTGGCAATACTTATCTTTGTTTGTTCCTTACTGAAACGTGCATATGAAAATTTGGCAATCTTTTTGTTAATCGGGTCGAGGAGCTTTTTGCCCTCGTTACAAATTCCACCGCCAAGACACAAAATCTCCGGCTGGAAAATATTTATAACGTCAACAATACCGTCAGCAAGGTATCCAAGGTATGTTTTTACAACGTCCTTTGCCACCTTATCCTTTGCCAGGAATGCTGTGCGTCCGTCAGCGTTTGAAAGCTTGCCGCCGCAGACCTTCCACATATCGCTACCACGGTTAAGCTTCATCGCTTTTTTTGTCTGGCTGATAAGAGCCGTTGCAGAGGCGTACGCCTCAAAACAGCCGCGTCTGCCGCAGGTACACTTTTCACCGCCTAAAATAAGTGACATATGACCGATTTCAGCCCCTTTTCCGTATGCGCCGCAAAGAAGACGTCCGTCTGATATAATTCCGCTTCCCACACCTGTGCCGAGCGTAATCATAACCATATTGCCCGTGCCCTTGCCGCAACCTGCCAGAAATTCGCCCCAGGCAGCAGCGTTTGCATCATTTTCAATATATATTTTTTTACCCAGGGAATTTTCCATATAGCTTATAATGGGAGCATCATAGAAATCAAGATTGTTTGAATATTCTATAACGCCTGTTTTTTGGTCAATGGAGCCTGGGCAACCTATTCCAACCGCCTCAATAGCTTCAAACGGTATGCCGCTTGCCTCTGCACAATCACGTGCGCACTGTGCCATATCGTCAAATATTTCGTTGTACGGACGCGGAGCGTTCGTTTTCTTTTTCGCCCTGCCGTATATTACGCCGTATTCATCGACAACTGCTGCAGCGATATTTGTACCGCCAAGGTCAATGCCGACAAAGTATCTGGGGGAATTGTTTACTGTAAGCATTACGCCACTACCTTCCACGTTGTATTTTCCAAAGCCTGCACCGAGAAGCAATGCCTCGTCTGCAGATATATAACTAATTTTATCACACAGGGATAATCTGTGTCAATACAAAAAAGGTGTTGTTATCTTAATAACAACACCTTTTTAAAATAGCGTACATAAGGGGATTGTTAAGGGCACTCCCTTAACATCAAATCCGTTTAAATCGGGGGCGTGTACCTAGTTTTGCGCAAAGAGAAAATAGTGCAGAACGGACAAACTGAACCCGTAGGGATTCCCGAAGGCGTACGAGGGTACGCCGAGAGGTGAAGTTTGTTCGTAGCATAAAGCATCAAATCCTAAAATTCGTTATTTAACGAATTTTCACATTAAAGTTATCTTTGTTATTTTCAAGAATACTTCTACAGCTTTCTTTTTTGCTTTATGCGGTCTGTGCATTTTATCGCAGCGCTATTAGTACATTCCGCCGCCCATTGCTGCAGCCTGCGCCGCTGCCGCTGCTGCACCGCCGTCTTCCTTCGGCTTATCTGCAACAACGCTCTCTGTTGTAAGCACCATACTTGCAACAGAAGCTGCGTTCTGAAGCGCACTTCTTGTAACCTTTGCAGGGTCAACGATACCTGCCTTCATCATATCAACATATTCATCTGTAAGAGCATTGTAGCCGATTCCGTCCTTTGATGTCTTAATCTTCTCGACAACAACTGCACCTTCGATACCTGCATTTGCACAAATCTGCTTTACAGGCTCCTCAATTGCACGAAGAACAATTGTAGCACCAGTCTTTTCGTCACCTGTAAGAGACTCGGTAAGCTCCTTAACGCAAGAGGTTGCAGCGATATAGCTTGTGCCGCCGCCTGCAACGATACCTTCCTCAACAGCTGCCCTTGTAGCTGCAAGAGCATCCTCTATTCTAAGCTTCATTTCCCTCATTTCTGTTTCTGTTGCTGCACCAACCTTGATAACTGCAACACCGCCTGCAAGCTTTGCAAGTCTTTCCTGAAGCTTTTCACGGTCGAAATCGCTTGTTGTGCTTTCAATCTCGCTCTTAATCTGACCTACTCTGTCTTTTATAAGCTGAGAATCACCAAGACCGTCAACGAGGATAGTAGCCTCCTTAAGGACTTTAGCCTGACGGCAACGTCCAAGCTGAGAGAAGTCTGCATCCTTAAGCTCAAGACCAAGCTCCTCACTGATTACAGTACCGCCTGTAAGAATTGCAATATCCTGAAGCATAGCCTTTCTTCTGTCACCAAAGCCGGGTGCCTTAACTGCTACGCAGGTAAATGTACCACGAAGCTTGTTAACAATAAGAGTTGTAAGAGCCTCACCCTCAATATCCTCGGCAATGATAAGAAGCTTCTTACCCTGCTGAACAATCTGCTCCAAAATGGGGAGGATGTCCTGAATATTTGAAATCTTCTTATCTGTGATAAGAATGTAGGGGTCGTCTAAAACAGCTTCCATTTTTTCTGTGTCTGTTACCATATAGGGAGAAAGGTAGCCACGGTCAAACTGCATACCCTCAACAACTTCACTGTAGGTTTCAGCAGTTTTACCCTCTTCAATAGTGATAACACCGTCGTTTGAAACCTTTTCCATAGCGTCAGCGATAAGAGGGCCGATTTTTTGATCCCCTGCAGAGATGGATGCAACACGTGCAATATCGTCTTTGCCGTTAACCTTTTTAGCACTCTTAACAATGCAGTCAACTGCAACGTCAACAGCCTTCGCTATACCCTTACGAAGTACCATGGGGATTGCACCTGCAGCAACATTCTTAAGACCTTCACGAACAAGAGCCTGCGCGAGAAGAGTAGCAGTTGTAGTACCGTCACCTGCTACATCGTTTGTTTTTGTAGCAACCTCACGAACAAGCTGTGCACCCATATTTTCAAATGGATCCTCAAGCTCAATTTCCTTTGCGATTGTAACACCGTCATTTGTGATGAGAGGCGCACCGAATTTCTTTTCAAGAACAACATTTCTGCCCTTGGGTCCGAGTGTAACCTTTACTGTATTGGCAAGCTGATTTACGCCGCTCTCAAGAGCCTTGCGTGCTTCTTCGCCGAATAAAATGTTCTTAGCCATAATAATTCACTCCTTCAATTAGTCAAGTTTTGCGAGAATATCGTTTTGACGAAGAATTGTGTATTCAACGCCGTCGAGCTTAACCTCGGTGCCAGCATACTTGCTGAGAAGTACCTTGTCACCAACCTTAACCTCCATAATAACTTCCTTACCGTCAACAACTCCACCGGGGCCAACTGCAACAACCTCAGCATACTGGGGCTTCTCCTTAGCACTGCCGGGAAGAACGATACCACTCTTTGTTGTTTCTTCGGTTTCAACCATTTTGATAACAACTCTGTCGCCAAGCGGTTTGATAGTCATATATATTACCTCCTAAAAAATAATAATTGTTTTAATTTTACGCCTAAATTAATTTTATGCCCAGATATATATAATATCACATTTTAGAATTTTTTCAACACCTTATTTGGAAAAAATTCTAAAACTTTACAATTCAATAATATTTAAAGTGTATTTTTCATAGGTATAGTCTAAGGAGTGATAAGTATGGAAAAAGTAATCGAGCTTACCCCTCTTGCGGAAATAGGTCGGGGAAGTGCAAGGATAACAGATACATCCGTGGAAATTCAGGTAAACGGCGTTTGCGGCGGTATGAAGGCGTGGCTTATCGGGGGTGAGGCACAAAGCATTGGAAATCTTGTAGACGGAAAGCTGCAAAAAAGCATTGATACCAAAAACCATAATGCAGTGCTGATTACGCAGACCGGCAGGCAGATGTTTATAGGAAAATACGCAGATGAAAGCGAAGGTATTCACGAGACACCTGTAAAAACTGAAGAAAAAATTCCGTTTCAGATTAACGGATTTAACTGGAAAAAAGTAACGGAAAAAAGCTATAAAAATCTGCAGGAAGAAATAAGATATATTTTAAGCAACAAAAGCGTTTATGATAATTTTAAAAGGCACGGTCACTACTTTGTAGGAGAAAGTAACGGCAGCAGTGCCCTTGGGCTTTTGGTAAATGAAAGCGAGGACGATCCGCTCCGGTTTTTATCAGGGGAGAAGCTATATAAAAACGGATATGTAATAGTTTGTGTTGATAAGAAAACTAAGAAATTGTATATACCGAATATGTAAAATACAAAAAGGCAGTATAACAAATTCGAAATTCGAAGTTCGAAATGCGAAGTGTTGGTGGATTTTTTGCTTTGCAAAAAATCTTTATCAGTGGCTTCACTTGGTTTGTTCGTTCTGCAGCTTTTTCATATCTCAATGGAAAGAGGGTGTAAAATCAAGATTTTTACACCCTTTATCTCTTTTTAAGATATTTTGTGGGGTCAAGCGGTGTATCATTTTGCGTAATTTCAAAATGAAGATGCGGCCCTGTTGACCTTCCCGTATTACCGCTTAATGCAATGCGTGTATTTGCGTTTACGCTTTGCCCTACACTTACTTCAATTTTGCTAAGATGTGCATATGCGGTTTCTACGCCGTAGCCGTGGTCAATACGGATAAATTTTCCGTAACCGCCTGCGTTTTCACTGACATAAGATACAGTGCCACACTCTGCTGCAAAAACGGGCGTACCCTCACTTACTGCTATATCAAGTCCCTCGTGCATACGCCCCCAACGTGAGCCAAACGGGGAGGAAATAACCCCTTCAAGAGGATATAAAACGCCCGTTTTAAGAACTTCTTTTTCTTTAGTGCCAACGCGGACAACCTTTGCGACAGGCTGCATTATCACATTTTCCGTGAGAACACGGTTTGATTTTTGCATACCGTTCTGATAGACTGTTTCTTCAGTCATTGCGACTTTTCCGCATACCCCCTCGGTAACGGTAACACTTTCGCCTATGTAGAGATTTGCGTCGTTTTGAGTTTTTGTTTCAAAGGGGATATCCTTTTCTACCGCAGTGCTTACTACACTGACAACGGCAATGCTGCCTTTTTGAGAAAGTAACTGTGCACACTGCTCCTTGCCTAAAATTTCGTCTTTGGAAACGACGCAATGTCTGTAGCTGATATCCGTATCCACAGAAGCACTCCCATTCATTGAAAAGGAGTCAATATACTCACTTACCACTTCCTCGGCAACAGCTTTGCTTTCTGCACTGAATACGGGCGTATCTTTACAGTAAAGAACGCAGCCACGCACAAACTGCGGTGAACATAAAAGAAGCTCATCACGCACGGTTTGGGTGTTTTGTACTTTGCTGCGTAGTGTCAGCGTCGGGGTAAGAGTGAAATCAGGTTTGAAATCATATGTACTCTTTTCCTCGGCTATGGTGTCTGCGGCAGCAAAAGCCGTGTAAAAGCTTTTGTCAGAGTCTGCCGTGGCTACTTTGACTCCTCCGTGATATATTGCCGTGCCAAAAGTAAAATATTTAAAAAATACTATGCCGCAGCACAGTGCAACAAGCACTGAAAGCAGCCTTGAAATAATAAAACGCGTCAGATTTTCTGCATAGGTGCAGTAGTCGCTTAAAACAGGAAAAATAAGCTCCTTGATTTTAATTTTATTTCTCCTGCGCGACGGGGAAAAGGGTTTTGCCTTTGGAATATAGTCTGAATTTTGCGGTGATATAATAAAACCGCCCCCACGAAGCGGTGGATGCTCTGCCTGCATATAAACACCTCCAGTTTTTAAGCATAGAATAGCCGTACTATTCTATGCTTAAAATATATGCGGACAGGCAAAAAAATAGAACTGCCAAAACAGGCAGTTCTACTAATTGATTATAATTATTTCTTAATAATCTCGCCGCGCTTGATTTTTCTGGAGGAGTTTTTCACAAATTCCTCTTCGCGCATTACGATTTTGCCAATTTGTTTATACGACGGCAATTCAGCAAGCACTCCGCAGATGTCTGCATTAACGTCAGCGTCTCCGATAAGCTCACTGTCGGGGTAGATTTCAGCGCAGAGGATAAGCTTATCACCGTCTGTTGAATCGTATACGACAACCTCTTTAACATAGGGAATTGTATAGATATATTCCTCAATTTCCTCGGGATAAATATTTTTACCGTTATCAAGCACGATAATGTTCTTTTTACGTCCCGTAATAACCAGCTGACCCTTTTTGTTTACATAACCGTAGTCGCCTGTATAGAACCAGCCATCCTGAAGAACCTCTGCAGTCTGCTCTGGATTTTTGTAATAGCCAAGCATTACAATATCGCCCTTGACACAGATTTCGCCTATTCCGTCAGAATCGGGGTCATCAACCTTAATATCAACACACTCAAGTGGGTAGCCTACCGTGCGGTAGTCACTGTCCTTGGGTGAGTTTACGCTTACAAGGGGCGAACACTCCGTTATACCATAGCCGTTAAGTATCATAACACCTATAGCATCAAAGAAATATGCCGTGTCAACCGGCACGGGAGCACCGCCGCAAACAACCTCCAGAAGCTGACCGCCCAAGCCTTCGTGTACAGATGCAAAAAGCTTTCTGCGAAGGTCAATACCAACCTTACGAAGAGCGTTGCTGACCTTCATCATAAGAAGGAGAACTTTGAGCTTTCCCTGCTTTTGTGCGGTACGAAGAACATTTTTATGCAGAGCAGATGCAACCGCGGGAACAACGTACATATAGTCGGGTTTGTATATTGCAAGGTTTTTTGCAACTGCACGCAGGCTTTCGTTTATGCAGAGTGTAACACGCTTATGTATACCTACAAGAATGCCGCATACTGCCTCATATGTATGATGGTAGGGAAGCAAGGAAAGACATCTGGTATATATTGTAGCAGCACGAAGACCGTAGTAAATAAGTGAAACAATGTTTCTCTCCGAAAGCATAACACCCTTTGAAAAACCGGTCGTGCCTGATGTGTAAACAAGCATCTTCATAGCCTCAAAATCGCTTTTCATATCTACATATGAGGTGTTAGCGCCCTTATAAAGCTCGCGTCCTTTTTCACGCAGAAGGTCATAGGAAAGAAATTCCCCGTCATCCTCAGTGCGGTCAATACCGATAAAGTATTTAACTTTTGAAAGCTCCTCGCGGTGAGCGCGCAGACTATCCTCAACCTTATCGTGGTAGAAAACAACCTCACTGTCGCTGTCTTTTAAAACGTGCAGGTAATCTTTTTCGGGAAGCTCCTTGTCAACACCTACAAACACACAGTCGGAGCAAAGTACTGTAAGATATGTGTTAATCCATTTGTAACTATTTTCAGCAATACACGCTATATGCGTTTTTGAAATTCCCATATCGGCAAGTGCCGTGCCGAGGGCATACACATCCTCGTAAAACTGCGCGTAGGTTACACTGCAGATTTCTTTATTGGCGTCCTTGAATTTGTAGGCAACAGCGTCACCTGATTCGTTTTTTGCAAGCTCAATCAACTCACGAAGGGAGGAGAGGGGCTGCACATCATAATAATAACGTTCTTTTGCCATAGTTAGTTAATCCTCATTTCTATTTAGTTTTTATCGGTAAGAAGCTTATTAACTTCTGCAATAAATGTGTTGACATCCTTAAACTGGCGGTATACGGAGGCAAAGCGCACGTATGCAACCTCGTCAATGTCTTTAAGCCCTTCCATAACCTTTTCGCCGATTTCCCTTGTAGAAACCTCGCGCTTAAGGGTATTTTGCAAATCGGATTCAATTCTGTCTACGAGCGAGTCAAGCATACTTGTCTCCACAGGCCTTTTCTCGCAAGCGTGTGTAAGTCCTGCCAAAAGCTTTTCGCGGCTGAAAAGTTCACGGGTTTTATCCTTCTTTATTACCACAATGGGAAGTGTTTCAACCTTTTCGTATGTGGTGAAACGCTGAGCGCATTTTATACACTCGCGCCTTCTTCTGATTGCAACGCCCTCCTCAGTAGGGCGGGAGTCGATAACCTTACTGTCATCATGACCGCAATACGGACAACGCATCAAAATTCCTCCTTAATATAAATGCGAAATGCAAAATTGTAATTTATTTTTCCAAACTCATTATTTTATCTATTCTCTGCTGATGTCTGCCGCCCTCAAATTCGGCAGACATATAGGAATCTACAATCTCCTTTGCAAGGTCGGGTGCAGTAAATCTGCCGCCAAGAGCAATAACATTTGCATTGTTATGCTGCTTTACAAGAGCGGCAATTTCCCGTGACGGGCAAAGTCCGCAACGAATACCGTCTATCTTGTTTGCGGCGATTGATATGCCGACACCGCTGCCGCATACAAGTATGCCAAAGTCAGCTGTCTTAGCTATAACCTCTTTACAGCAAAGCAGTGCATAATCGGGGTAGTCGACACTCTCTGGTGAGTTTGTACCCAAATCAGTTACAGTGTGCCCCTTTTCTGTAAGATAGTCGCGCAGAATGTTTTTAAGTTCAAAACCACCGTGGTCAGCAGCCATTGCTATTTTCATTTTACTTCATTCCTTTCTTCACGTTCACGTTCCGCCTGTGGCTTGCGAAGATATACCGCGCAAAGCTCTGACACATCTATACCTTCTTTTGTAAGTGCTGCAAATGCAACACAGGACGCCCTTTGAAGCATATGCTGCGGCGGAGCAAAAAGAGCGTTTTCACCCATAAGGTCACATATCTTATCCTTATATGCTTTTACACCGTCGCCGACAAAAACAGTTTTTTCGTTAAGTGACGCGCAAAGCTCTTCAACAGAGATTGCCCGTGGCTCTTCTACGCAAATGATTTTACCGTACTGCACCTTGTAAAGTGCGGTATAGACCTGCTCACGCCTTGCATCCATAATAGGTGCGATAAGGTAATCTGAAAAAGCGATATTATGTGCCAGTGCCTCAAGTGTGGAGACGGCACACACTTTTTTGCCGCATCCGTAGGCAAGCCCCTTTATTGTTCCTATCCCAATCCTTAGTCCCGTGAAGGAACCGGGCCCCACACTGCAGGCGAAAAGGTCAATATCATTTATATCGAGCGATGCCTTGCAAAGCAGCTCATCAACCATCGGCATAATGGTCTGCGAATGTGTAAGCTTTGTAGTAACGCTTTCCTCACACACAATGCTGTCACCATCCAAAATCGCCGCTGTTGCAGTAAGGGCAGAGGTGTCAAGTGCAAGTATTTTCATCATTCAATCACCTCGATAAGTCTTTCATCACCGCCACTTTGTGTGCGGCTGATTTTTATAACAATTTTATCCTCCGGCAGATACTTCATAAACGCATCGGGCCACTCAATAAGAGAAATACCGCTTTCAATCTGCTCCTCAAAGCCTATATCAATAAGCTCCTCATAATCGTTTATTCTGTAAAGGTCGTAATGATTTATATCCTCACTGCCAGTGTAACGGTGCATTATGATGAATGTAGGGGAGGAAACCCCCTTTTCCACACCGAAAAAGCGCGCAAAGCCTCGTGTAAAGGCTGTCTTTCCTGCGCCGAGGTCACCAATGAGGCAAATCACGCGCGGGGAAGAGATTTTCTGCGCAAAGTCATATGCAAATTTTTCTGTGTCTGCAGGAGAGTGTGATAAAAATTCCAAAATAATGCTCCTTTATCTGTAATTACCCATGTATACCATTTATATCATAACACAATATATTGCGTTTTTCAATCAGTTTTAATAAAAAAACGTGTTATATTTGGAAAAAGGGCAGCATCGATATTAATTATTTAAAAAATTTAGGCTTCACTTCGGAAACGATGACTGACAAAAATACTACTATAAATCCAACGAGAAGCCGCAATGTTATAACCTCTGACGTAAAGATAACGGAGAAAAGCACTCCGAAAACCGCCTCAAGACTGAGGATAAGTGCGCTCGTTGCAGGGGGGGTGAATTTTTGCCCTACGTTTTGCAGTATGTAGCAAAGGCACGTTGCCATAACGGTAAGATAAAGAATAGCGGCAATGCTTATTGGAGGGATATTTGATGGCAGTGTTTCAAGAAAAAGTGCCCCTATAAGTGCGATAAGTCCCGCGAAAAAGAACTGCAGCATTGTAAGAATAAGAATGTCGCGCCCCTTTGAAAAGAAGGATACGCTAACCATATGAAACGAAAAGAAAATTCCGCCTAAAAGTGTCAGCAAATCACCGCGACAAACACTCGTAAAATCGTTTCCACTTACTGAAATAAGCGTTATGCCGAAAATGCACATCAGTGCTGCACAGATATTGTATTTGTCGGGGCGCGGCCCCCTCAGTGCCCATGCAAGGAATGGAACTATCACGCAGTAGGTAGCTGTCAGAAATGCGTTTTTACCGGGGGTAGTTCCCTCGTCGGCAAGTCCGTAGGTCTGGAATATGTATGCAGCAATTACGAAAAGTCCCATCAGAAATCCACGCAGGAGATAATCACGGTTAATAAGCCTGAGTCGCTTTATAAGAATGAGAAAAAGTATTGCCGCTGCAACAGTAAACCTTATCGCAAGAAGTGAAAATATACCGATGTTTTGTATAGTGCCCTCCATTATAAAAAATGTGGAGCCCCAGATAAGTGTAGCCAGTAACAACGCAAGCTTTGCAAGTAATCTTATATGTGAAGCTTTCATTTGTATGTTCCTTTCTATTCAAAACGGATTACATAGTTTCGGCTAAATTAAATCACAAAACTGTGCGCCGATAAAGTCGCACAGTGCAGTCGGTGATAAAACAACTTGCAATCCGCGCTGACCGCCACTGACACTGATTGTGTCAAACAAGGTAGCGGTTTCGTGTATATATGTCGGGAATTTCTTCTTCATTCCTATCGGACTGCAGCCGCCACGAATATAACCCGTAGTGGGGAGTAAATCCTTAAGATGCAAAAATTCAACCTTTTTATTATTTGATATTTTAGCGGCTTTTTTCAGGTCAACTTCTTTATCGCAAGGGATACAAAAAACTAAGAACCCCGTTTTGTCACCCTTTGCAACGAGCGTTTTGAATACTGTATCGGGATTCATACCCGTACACTGTGCAATATGAACACCCGACAAATCTGATTCGTCAACCTCATATTCTATGGTATGGTATGGTATTTTTGCTTTATCGAGCATCCGCATAACATTCGTCTTTTGCATAAAATTTATTTCCTCTCTTGTTAAATAAAACAAACAGTGATATTATATAAGAAATAAATGATAATTTCAAGACAGAGGTGACGGTTTTTTGATTAAATATATTCTTTTTGACCTTGACGGTACACTTACCAACCCGAAAGAGGGAATAACAAAGTGCGTTCAGTACGCGCTCAGGCATTTTGGGATAGAGCGGCAGTGTGACGAGCTTATTGAGTTTATCGGCCCTCCGCTCAAAGAGCAGTTTATGAAGTATGCCTCACTTTCAGAAGAAGAGGGGAAGCTTGCCGTGAAAATCTATCGCGAGCGTTTTGCACCTATTGGAATTTTTGAAAATGAGATATATGAAGGCATTGTCCCAATGCTGCAAGCCCTTAAAAAACAGGGGAAGGTAATGGCAATTGCGACGAGCAAACCGAGTGTATTTGCGCAGCAAATTGCCGATAAATACGGAATTTCGCCATATATTGACGGCCTTTTCGGAAGTGAGCTTGACGGCAGAAATACCGATAAAGCCCTTGTTATAGAAAATGCGATGAAGGCTCTTGGCGCAGATATACAAAACACTATTATGGTCGGGGACCGCGAGCATGACGCTATAGGCGCACAAAAAAACGGTATCGAATGTATCGGGGTGACGTACGGATATGCGCGAGAAGGTGAGCTCCAGAAAAGCGCTGCGTGCGCTCTTGCTTCTTCGCCCGAAGCACTTTTGGAGATTTTGTCAGCAATGTAATATTTTCTATAGGACAGGCATAGTATTTTGCGTGGGGTGATAAATTTGACTCAGGAGCGCAAAAAACTATGCCTTTTTACTGCGATAAATTTTATTGTGGGTACAATAATCGGGATTGTGCTTTTTTATGGGCAGCAAAGGAGCAATCCGGGTGTTTTCGAGGTCGGATATGAATATGACACTGCTCTGGAGCTGATGGATTTTTTCAGGGTATCGTGGTTTAACCTTTTATGGCTTTTTTCAATTTTTATTGCCCATAATATTCTGCCGATTGCTTCAATGCATCCGATAATGCTGCTGCGCGGCACTATGAGCAGCTTTTCGCTTATGTACATACTTAATTACATAGGGGTAAGAGAGGCGGCAGTATCGGTGATAGGACAGTGCTTTTCTGTTCTGCCGCTTTTGATGTTTTTTTCTGTGGAAACAGTGAAAAAACGCAGGCAGATGCAGGAGGGCATACAGGAAGGGATTTATCTGAAAAAGGGTGAAATTTTTATGATGTTTTTTGGTGCTGCCCTTGCAGGTGGTGTTGAAATAGTGCTTTTTCGTGCTGCGTGCACAATTTTAATGTAATCTTAACCGAAAAAAATGGAAAATTATGTGCAATTTGGTTATATACAATTTTAATTAATAGGTGTAAAATGTTTCATACATTATGTAAACTAAGGTGGATAAAATGAGGGAACTGATGGCACAGTATGAGGAGTGTCTGCATCAGCAGAAACTGTCGGAGAATACGCTTTCGTCATATCTTCGTGATTTAGAGGCGTTCTTTGACTACCTTAAGGCACACAACATAAAAAATGCACTGACCGTTAAAAAAACAACGGTTGATGCCTATATAGAAAATCTGAAGGAAAGCGGCAGGGCAAATTCCACTATTTCGCGCAGCGCGGCAGCACTTCGTAAGTTTTATCATTATATGCTACTTCAGGACAGGGTGAAGACAAATCCCGTTTACGGGGTAGAAATTCCGCGCGTTGAGAAAAAGCTTCCCGAGGCGATAAGCCACCGCGAGATACTAAAGCTTTTAAAGCAGCCAAAAACTACTGATTTAAAGGGAATACGCGACAGAGCGATGCTGGAGCTTTTGTATGCTACGGGGATAAAGGTGTCGGAGCTTATAAACCTTGGATTGCGCGACGTTGATATACGCGGCGGAATGCTCAGTTGCTCCTCCGGGAAAAATCAAAGGTATATTCCCATAGGCAAGGCGGCGTCGGAGGCGCTTGATACATATATTAAGAAAGCGCGCCCGTTTATGGTGGGTGACAATAAGGTGAAAAATCTTTTTGTAAACTGCTCGGGAACGGCTCTCACACGCCAGGGCTTCTGGAAAATCCTGCGCCACTATGCCCAAAGCGCAGGTATAAAAACGGAAATCAATGCGCAAACGCTAAGAAACTGCTTTGCACTGCATCTTTTAGAGAACGGTGCGGATATAAACGCTGTTTCCGAAATGCTCGGACACGGAGATGTTGTTACAACACGTATATATAATCAGGTGCTTAGAAATAATATCAAGAAAATTTATAAAAAAGCGCATCCGCGTGCGTAAAATGGTTGACAAAAATGTTATATAATGGTATATTAATGTAGAAGGTGCCGAGGGATTCTTCGGCACTTGTTCTTTAGAAGGAAGGTAATGCTATGAGCAATGTAACCAAAATATTTGCGAGTATGGTTTTTAATGCGACAGTTATGAAGGAAAGACTGCCTAAGGATATATATAGGGCAATGCAGAAAACCATAAAGGACGGGAAGCGTCTTGATATTAATGTTGCAAACGTCGTTGCCAATGCGATGAAGGATTGGGCAATTGAAAACGGTGCAACGCATTATACACACTGGTTTCAGCCCATGACAGGCATTACCGCGGAAAAGCACGACAGCTTTATTTCGCCTACCGATGATGCCAATGTTATAATGGAATTTTCGGGAAAAGAGCTTGTTCAGGGCGAATCTGATGCGTCAAGCTTTCCCTCAGGCGGACTTCGTGCCACGTTTGAGGCGCGCGGATATACGGCGTGGGATCCGACAAGCTATGCTTTTATAAAGGATAAAACCCTTTGTATTCCTACTGCGTTCTGCTCCTACGGGGGGGAGGCGCTCGACCAGAAAACGCCGCTTCTGCGCTCGATGGAGGCTATTGACAAACAGGCTATGCGTATACTCAAACTGTTTGGAAATGACAATGTGAAGAGTGTTAAGACAACTGTAGGGCCCGAGCAGGAATATTTTTTGGTAGACGAAGAAATATATAACAAGCGACCTGACCTTATTTTTACGGGCAGAACGCTTTTTGGTGCAAAACCGCCCAAGGGGCAGGAGCTTGATGACCACTATTACGGCAGTATAAAGCCGAGGGTGGCAGAGTTTATGCGTGACCTTGATGAAGAGTTATGGAAGCTTGGGATACTTGCAAAGACCGAGCATAACGAAGTTGCCCCTGCTCAGCACGAGCTTGCACCTATATTTACTACAACAAATATTTCCGCTGACCACAATCAGCTGACAATGGAAATGATGCAGAAGGTTGCGCGCAGACACGGGCTCGTATGTCTTCTTCACGAAAAACCGTTTGAGGGTGTAAACGGCAGCGGTAAGCATAATAACTGGTCAATGGTGACAAGCAACGGGAAAAACCTTCTTGACCCGGGCGAAACCCCGTACGAGAATGCACAGTTTTTGATGTTCCTGTGCGCTGTTATCAAGGCGGTTGACGAATATCAGGATTTGTTGCGCATATCTGTTGCAAGTGCGGGAAATGATCACAGACTTGGCGCAAATGAAGCACCGCCGGCAGTTGTTTCTATCTTCCTTGGTGAAGAGCTTAGTGAAATTTTAGAGGCTATTGAAACGGGAAAATCCTATGACGGACGTGAAAAGGTACAGATGAAAATCGGTGTACACGTAATCCCCAGATTTCCCAAGGATACTACAGACCGTAACAGAACAAGTCCGTTTGCCTTTACCGGAAATAAGTTTGAGTTCAGGATGCTCGGCTCATCCGCATCTGTTTCTGATGTCAATGTTGTGCTTAATACGGCAGTTGCCGAAAGTCTTCGTCAGTTTGCAGACGAAATAGAGGGTGCGCCTGATTTTGAAGCGTCGCTTCACAATCTTATTAAAAAGACGATAAAAGCGCACAAGCATATAATTTTTAACGGCAACGGATATGACGATAAATGGCTTTGCGAGGCGGAGAAGAGGGGACTTTTAAATCTCAAGACAACGCCCGAGGCACTCAGTCACCTTGTAGCACGCAAGAATATAGAACTTTTCAAAACCCATCGCGTATATTCTGAGGTTGAGATGTATTCCAGACTTGAGGTGATGCTTGAAAGCTACCGCAAGATACTCAATATAGAGGCGCTTACAATGGTTGAAATGTCAAACAAGGACATTATGCCTGCAGTGTCTGAATTTATAGGTAATTTGAGTAATACACTTCTGGCAAAGCGCAGCGTAGTAAAGGGTATTAAGGGTGCTTATGAAGAAAGCATTATTGAAAAGGCATCAGCGCTTCTTGACGAAATGCTTGAAAAAACAAGAAGTCTTGAAAATGCACTTAAAGAGGCAGAAACGATAACCGATGCGCAGGAGGAGGCAGATTACTACTGCAATACGGTTATAAAGAATATGGAAGAGCTTCGAAAAGCTTCTGATGAGCTTGAAGTTATCTGCGACCGTACGATGTGGCCGTATCCCGATTACAGTGAGCTTCTTTTTGGAGTAAGATAACTGTTATATGGAATAAAAAAGTATCACCCGATGCATAATAGCATCGGGTGATTGATTTATGGATAAAAACAGACTTCCTGAAGATGACTATGCAATTGATATGTTAAGCAAGCAAAACGGTGTGGCATCTGCCACAGAATGTACGGGAATGATACAAATTCCTCCTGAAAATTATGATGAGGCAGAATCGTATAACGAAATTTACGTTGTACCCAAAGTTTTAAATGAAAGAGAAAAGGAACTCGAAAAATGAGTTCCTTTTCTCTTTCATTTAAAACAAACAATAACTCTGTCATTTCCGCCATAGTCTTTAAAGGTCAAAACCTCTGAAAATTCTGTGAGAAGCGTGCTTACCTTTTCTTTTTGGTCGTAGCCGATTTCAAGGGCGAGCATACCGCCTTTATTAAGTGCAGCAAATGCTTTTTTTGAAATTACTTTGTAAAAGGTAAGTCCGTCCTCTCCGCCGTCAAGTGCACGCATAGGCTCATACTCGCTTACGGAGAGATTTTTTGCAATCTCTCTTTCAATGTATGGGGGATTGGCGGTGATAATATCGTACATTCCGCCGATTTCTTCGTTTAGAATATCAAGGGGATAAATCTTTGTTCTGTCGCCTACGCCAAGCTCTGCTGCGTTTAATTGTGCCATTTTGAGCGCACTCTCGGAAATGTCCGTAAGGTCAAGTTGACTACCCTCAATCATTTTTGCAAGGCTTATTCCTATGCAGCCGCTTCCCGTGCATAAATCAAGAATTTTCGGTGCGTTGCAGTGATTAAGCTCAATTACCCTTTCTACAAGACATTCTGTGTCAGGGCGCGGAACAAGGGTGTCAGGATTAAGCTGGAAAGTAAATCCCATAAACTCCTTTTCACCGAGTATATATGCCACAGGCTCACCCTTTTGCCGCCTTGTAATATACTCTTCAAAAATTTTTATCTGCACCTCATTGGGCATATTAAAAATCATTGCAGCATTTTCTGCGCCCACCACCTTTGCAAGCAGCACCCGTGCATCAAGCATAGGGGTTTCTGAAGTTGTAAGGCGCAGGGCGGCATTTTTAAGAAGCTCTCTTACCATTTGTCGTCCTCTTTATTATCTGTCAGTACAGCCTTCATTGCGGTGATAGCAACTTCAAGCTGACTGTCGTCAGGCTCACGTGTGGTAATCTTTTGCAGCCACATACCAGGTCTGCTTATAATACAAACAACCTTGCTTTTGCTGCGGCCTGCCCAACGGATTATTTCATAGCTGATACCTGCAACTACGGGGAGGAGCAGAAGCCTCATTCCAATACGTGTCCACATATTGTCCCACGATATAAAGGAGAAGAGGATAATACTTATAACCATTACAAAAACAAGAAAGCTTGTTCCGCATCTGGGATGAAGACGTGACATATTGCGTGCGTTCTCCACCGTCAGGTCAAGACCTGCCTCGTAACAGAAGATCGTCTTATGCTCCGCTCCGTGGTACTGGAAAACGCGCTTTATATCCTCCATCTGCGAAACGGCTAAAACGTAGCCGAGGAAAATTGCAATTCGCACAATACCCTCAATCAGGGTTTTTACAAGATTACTCTTTATAAATCCTGACAAAAATCCTGTGATAATATTGGGAAGTATAAAGAAAAGTCCTATTGAAAAAATCATTGCGACAAACAGTGAAAAGTAAATCACAATATCCTTAACCTTGTTACCGAACTTGTCAGAAAGCCACTTGTCAAATTTGGATTCGCTCGTCTCGTCCTCCAAATCGACAAACTCCGCACTCCACATAAGTGCACGTATACTGCAAATCATCGAATCAAAAAATGAAAATACACCGCGTACAACGGGAATTTTGTTAACGTGATATTTTGTAACAAGTGAGCTTACGGCGCGCTTGTCAAGCTCTATTTCGCCATCGCTCTTACGCACGGCGGTCGCAATTTCCTTGGGGCCGCGCATCATAACGCCCTCCATTACGGCACTGCCGCCAATGGAAGTTATATGCTCCTTCTTTTCCATATATCAAAACACTCCTTTCGATACAAAGCTTAGTATACCATAACGCTAAAGGCTTTTCAATAGTTTAGGGGGTAAAAAAAGACATTTAAGTGGTATGGATGACAGGCAAAACCGCTACGCGTCTTGCCTGATTAAGGATCAAGCCCTTTTAAATTCACCAAAAAAGAGAAGAAACCCCACTTTGTGGAATTTTCTCTCTTTTTTTGGTGCGGGTGTTCACAACGTGTCAAAATAAAACTCGCGAAAAGTTGGTAGCGACAGCGAGTCGTTGCGAGGGAGTTTACAACCGAGCAGACGAGCCGAGCGTGATTTTTTTGCATAAAAAAGTCGAAGCAAAGCGAACTTTGCTTCGACGTGG
>JAZODM010000055.1:0-30964 GCA_045596985.1 Clostridia bacterium | reverse complement strand
GGCTAAAAACCTTGGTTTTTAGCCGTTCCTGCTTGTTTTCGTCCAACACGCCCTCTACCGTACCCACGTACGCCGACGAGTTCGTGTTGAACAAATTTACCTTCCTTTTTCGAAGTCTTCCAGCGTGTCGATAGGTTTATCAACACGCTGAGGCTCAAAACGCAGTTTTGTGCCGTATTTTTTTCTAAAAAAGAATATTTTGTGTAAAATTAACTATAAATGTAAGAAAAATTCTCCTTTTTTTTGGTTAATTTTTCCTTTCGGCATTTGACTATTGTGTGCATATTTGATAAAATAATAAAAAGACTAAAAAAGAAGTATTAAGCGGGGGCGAATAAATGACAGCATCAAAAAAGAAAAACGGACAGGATAAAAATCCTTTCATAAAGACCTCCGAGCTTGTAAAGTTTAATAACGGAACGAATTTTAAAAGCTATGATTTTTTGGGGGCTATGGAGCGTGATATATACGGCGAGCGAGGCTACAGCTTTGCAGTGTGGGCGCCCAATGCCACTTTTGTCAGTGTAGTGGGCGATTTTAACGGCTGGGACACTGATAAAAACCCAATGAATCCGCAGGGAAGTTCGGGGGTATGGCACTGCTTTATAAAAAATGTAAAAGAGGGGCAGTGCTATAAATATTTTATACGGGGCAGAGATGGAGCGGAAGTTTATAAGGCAGACCCCTATGCGCGCTATAGCCAGAAGCCTCCGGAAACTGCATCTGTTACCTATAACATAAACGGCTTTGGATGGACTGATGAAAAGTGGCTTTTGCGCCGCGCGAAAATAGCACCCTATGATAGACCGATGCTCATATATGAGATGCATCTTGGAAGCTGGAGAACGCACAGCGACGGTTCTTTTTACACGTATCGTGAGCTTGCAGAGGAATTGCCCGATTATCTATGCGATATGGGCTATACCCATGTGGAGCTTATGCCGGTTTCAGAGTTCCCGTTTGACGGCAGCTGGGGATATCAGGTGACGGGTTATTTTTCCGCAACGAGCCGTTATGGCGAGCCGAAGGATTTTATGTATTTTGTGAATAAATGTCACGAAAAGAACATAAGTGTTATTATAGACTGGGTTCCTGCACATTTTCCGAAGGACGCTCACGGACTTGCCCGTTTTGATACGACCCCGATATATGAATATCCTGACCCCAGAAAAGGGGAGCATAAGGAATGGGGGACATACGTTTTTGATTACGGCAGGGGTGAGGTTGTTTCCTTTTTGATATCAAGCGCGTTTTATTGGCTGGAGAAGTTTCATATAGACGGAATCAGGGTGGATGCTGTTTCGAGTATGCTTTACCTTGATTACGGAAGAAGTGAATTTGTAACCAATAAATACGGCGGCAACGAAAATTTAGAGGCGATAGAGCTTTTGCGCACACTTAATAGCGCAGTGTTTGAGGAATATCCGAATATACTTATGATTGCAGAGGAATCTACAGCCTGGCCCAGTGTGACAAAGCCGGTGCATGATGGAGGACTGGGATTTAATTACAAGTGGAATATGGGATGGATGAACGATATGCTGCGGTATATGAGTATGGATCCATATTTCAGACGCGACAATCATAACCTTTTGACGTTTTCTATGATGTACGCTTTTTCGGAAAATTATATCCTGCCGCTTTCGCATGACGAGGTGGTGCACGGAAAAGCATCGCTCATCCAGAAAATGTCGGGTCTTTACGGACAGAAGTTTGATTCGCTGAGGACTTTCTTTATGTACAAAATGGCGCATCCGGGCAAAAAGCTCCTCTTTATGGGAGGTGAGCTTGCGCAGTTTATAGAGTGGCGCTATTACGAACAGCTTGAGTGGAAGCTGCTTTGCTATGATGCGCACAGGCAGTTTAAGGATTTTGTAAAGGAGTTAAACCACTTCTATAAAGATAGCAAGCCTATGTGGGAGATTGAGGATAGCTGGGACGGCTTTGAATGGATTAATGCAGACGATAATGAGCGCAGTGTGATTTCCTTTGTGCGCAGAGGGAAGAAAAAGACGGATGAGATTGTAGTTATATGTAATTTTACCCCTGTAGAGTATAAGGATTATGTTGTAGGTGTACCCAGAAGCGGCTTGTACAGCGAAGTTTTTTCATCTGCTCAGGCGCAGTTTGGAGGAAACGGACACGAAGTAAAGGCAGTATATGCAAAGAAGAAAGGCTTTAACTCAATGCCGTATACCATAAAGGTAGACCTTGCGCCGATGAGTGCAGTGTATCTTAAAAGAACTCAAAGTACACGTCAAAGAAAGAATAATCAAGACTCAATTTAGAGCCTTGATAAAAGAGAGGAAGGATTATAGATGAAAACAGCCGAGTGTTTAGCAATGATACTTGCCGGCGGACAGGGAAGCCGACTTGGCGTATTGACAAAAACAGTGGCAAAGCCCGCAGTGCCATTCGGGGGAAAGTACAGAATTATTGACTTTACCCTTTCTAACTGTATTCATTCGGGCATTTACACGGTGGGTGTTCTCACACAGTATCAACCGCTTGAACTTAATACTTATATCGGTAGCGGTGGCCCGTGGGATCTTAACCGAAATTCGGGTGGTGTTTATGTGCTGCCCCCGTACCAGAGTGCCGAAAAGGGCGAGTGGTATAAGGGTACGGCAAACGCCATTTTCCAGAATATTGACTTTGTGGACAAATTCAATCCCAAGTATGTTGTTATCCTTTCGGGTGACCATATTTATAAAATGGACTACTCCAAAATGGTTAAATATCATAAGGAGAAGGGGGCAGATGCAACCATTGCCGTTATCGAAGTTCCGTGGGAGGAGGCAAGCCGTTTTGGTATAATGACGGCAGATAATGACGGGAAAATCGTTGAGTTTGCCGAAAAACCAAAGGAGCCGAAGAGTAATCTTGCTTCAATGGGCGTTTATGTGTTCACGTGGGAGGTACTTAAAAAATATCTTACCAGTGACGAAAAAGACCCTGAAAGCTCCAACGATTTTGGTAAAAACATTATCCCCACTATGCTTGAGAGTGGACAAAATATGTGTGCCTACCCATTTGACGGATACTGGAAGGACGTAGGAACTGTGCAGAGCCTTTGGGAGGCAAATATGGACATTCTTGCCGAGCCGCCTGCATTTGATTTAAGGGATAATTCGTGGAAGATATATTCAAGAAACCCTGTTAAGCCTCCGCATTACATTGCAAAAAGTGCCAGTGTGAAAAACTGCTGCGTAACGGAGGGCTGTAACGTATACGGAAGTATAAGCCACAGTATTTTGTTTGAGGGCGTTACCGTGGAAGCGGGTGCAGTTATTGAGGATTCAATCGTATTTCCCGGTGCGGTCATAAAGGAAAATGCCCATATTAAAAAAGCCGTTATAGGTGAGGATGCAATCATAGGCAAAAACTGTAGTGTGGGCGATGAAACTGCTGACAGCAGTATGTATGAAAGCCAGTATTGCACGGGCGGAATTTCACTAATAGGCGGCGGCGTAGAGCTTCTTGATAATGTGAAAATCGGTGTAAATTCAATGGTTACCGAATCGGTAAAATGTAAGGGGGGTAAATAAGATGAGAGATATGATGGGAATTGTTATGGCTGATAACAGCGAAATCAGACTTAACGAGCTTACACAGATGCGCTCAATTCCTGCGCTCCCCTTTGGAGGAAGATACAGACTTATAGACTTTATTCTTTCCAATATGGTTAATTCCGGAATTATTAATGTGGGTGTTGCAACACATATTAATTATTCCTCACTTATGGATCATATAGGAAGCGGCGCGCCGTGGGATCTTAACAGAAAAATTTACGGTCTCTTTATGCTGCCGCCATATGTAAGGGGCGGTGGTGCTATCAGCGCGGGTAATATTGACCAGCTTTACGGCATACTCACATTTTTGCGCCGCAGCCGCCAGCAATATGTGCTTTTGGCATCGGGTAAGATTGTGTGCAATATGACCTTTGATGATGCACTCAGGGCGCATATTGAAAAGGATGCAGATATAACAGTAATATATTATGATAAAAAGAAAAAGGATGAACAGCTCAGCCGCAGCACTGTGTACGAGATTGCCCCTGACGGCAGAATTACTGGCATTGAAAACGAGCCGCATTTCCCAAAAACAACCCTTGAGGGTATGGATATGTATATTGTGGAGCGTATGAAGCTTATTGAACTGATTGAGGAGGCGTATGCAAGGGGAAGTCACGATTTCATACGTGACATTCTTCTTACAAAGCTTTTTAGTGCCAAAATCTACGGCTATGAGTATAAGGGCTTTGTGGGCAAGGTTGATTCTATCCGCAGTTATTATGAAAACAGTATGAAAATGCTTGACATTGACGTGCGGCGCGAGCTTTTTGGTGCAAAAAACCGTATTTATACAAAGGTTAAGGATCAGATGCCTACTCAGTACGGAAGAGAGGCAACTATTTCAGAGTCGCTTGTTGCCGATGGATGCGTGATAGAGGGCTGTGTTGAGAACAGCATTATTTCGCGCGGCGTTCATATAGGAAAGGGCGCTGTTATAAGAAACAGTATTGTGATGCAAAACAGCGTTATAGAGGAAAATTGCGATATAGAAAATGTTATAATTGATAAGGAGTGTACTCTGCGCGCATCAAAACGGCTTGTAGGTCAGCCTAATTATCCCGTTATACTCCCAAAGAGAACATTGCTGTAAGAAAGGATTTGACATATGAAAGTATTATTTGCCACAAGTGAATGTGTTCCTTTTGTAAAAACGGGGGGGCTTGCCGACGTTGTGGGCGCACTTCCTGCCGAGCTTTGCAGGGAGGGGTGTGAGGCACGTGTTATTTTGCCAAAATACAGTGCCATTGCACAAAAGTATAAGGATGAGATGCGCTACATTGATAATATATATATCAAAATGGGATGGCGCAGTCAGTATTGCGGAGTGTTTGACCTTAAAATCGGCGATGTGACGTATTACTTTGTTGATAATGAATTTTATTTTGGAAGTGACCCGATTTACGGTGATATATCAGTGGATGTTGAGCGCTTTGCGTTCTTTGACAAGGCTGTTTTAGCGCTTTTGCAGATTATTGATTTCTGGCCTGACGTAATCCACTGTAATGACTGGCAGACGGGAATGATACCCGTGCTTCTGCGTGCGCATTATCCGTATGATGACCGTTATAACAGAATAAAAACTGTTATGACGATACACAACCTGAAATTTCAGGGTGTGTATGATAAAAAGACGATTGCCGATGTATGTGAATTGGAGGACAGCTACTTCACGCCCGACAAGCTGGAGTTTTATAAGGATGCAAGCTTTTTAAAGGGCGGACTTGTTTATGCCGATTATATAACCACGGTAAGTAAAACATATTCACGTGAGATAATGAGTGATTATTTCGGTGAAAATCTTAACGGTCTTTTGTCGGCAAGGGCGGCAAGTGTTACGGGCATAATTAACGGAATTAATTATGATGAATGGAATCCTGCTACAGATTCCTTCATAGAAAACAACTATAACCTTCGTAACTTTGTTTCGCAGAAAAAGCTTAATAAGCTCGCTCTTCAAAAACAGTTCGGCCTTGAGGAAAATGAGGGTAAGTTCCTCATCGGTATGGTAACACGCCTTACGGGGCAGAAAGGTCTTGACCTTGTAGAGTGTGTTATGGACAATATCTTTGAAAACGGCGATGTCCAGATGATAATTTTAGGTACGGGTGAGGCGCAGTACGAAAATATGCTCCGTCATTTTGAGTGGAAGTATAAGGGTGCGCTTGCCTCGCTCATTATGTTTGACAACGCTGCAAGCCATAAGATATACGCAGGCTGTGATGCATTTTTGATGCCGTCACTTTTTGAACCGTGCGGTCTTAGCCAGATGATTTCTATGCGCTACGGAACACTTCCGATTGTGCGTGAAACGGGCGGACTTCGTGACAGTGTGGAGCCGTATAATGAATATGAAAACACGGGAACGGGCTTTAGCTTTGCAAATTATAATGCACACGAAATGCTGGGAATTATTAACTATGCAAAGAAAACCTGGTACGACAACAAAAAATCATGGCAATCTATGGTAAAAAGGGCAATGAAAAGCGATTTTTCGTGGGCAAATTCAGCAAAAGAATACATTGACGTATACAATAGAATATAGTATAATAAGAGGGTGTAAAAAATTTTTTACACTCTCTTTTAAATTTAAAAACAAGGAGTTGAAGATATTGGCAGGAAAAACAAAAACACTCACTGCAAATCAACAACAGATAAAAGAAGAAATAATAGGTAAGCTCAGCCGCCATTACGGACGCACTCTTGAGGATGCGACAAAGGCGCATATATAT
This sequence comes from Clostridia bacterium, assembly GCA_045596985.1. Lineage (GTDB taxonomy): Bacteria > Bacillota > Clostridia > UMGS1883 > UMGS1883 > UMGS1883. Next base: position 24,660 of record JAZODM010000055.1, on the reverse strand, counting down.
AAGGCAGCGGCACTTACGGTTCGTGATAGAATAATGGAGCGTTGGACAGCATACCGCCGCTCTCAGCGCAGTGCACAGAAGAAGGAGCTGTTTTACCTTTCCTTTGAATTTCTTATGGGTAGGTCTTTTGGAAATAACCTTCTTAACATAGGACTTACAGAGGACTATGACAAGGTGCTTAAATCAATGGGATGCAGCTTAGAGGAGATTTCCTCGCAGGAAAATGATGCAGGACTTGGTAACGGCGGATTAGGCCGACTTGCGGCGTGCTTTCTTGACTCACTTGCAACGCTGGAGCTTCCCTCGTTTGGTTGCTCAATCCGTTACGAATACGGTCTTTTCAAACAGCTTATCGTTGACGGCGAACAGGTAGAGACGCCCGATAACTGGCTCAGCGACGGAAGTGTATGGGAAATTGCACGTCCCGAGGAGAAGGTTACCGTACGCTTTGGCGGAAATGTTTATACACAGATGACAGATGACGGTATGAAGGTGTTTTATGACGGAACTACAAATGTTGTGGGTATTCCGTATGATGTGCCGATTGTCGGCTATGATGCAAAGATTGTAAACACCCTTCGCCTTTGGTCGGCACGTGCGGAGCGTGATCTTGATATGTCAAGCTTTTCGGGCGGTGACTATCTTCGTGCGGTTGAGGAAAAGGCACTTGCCGAGGTGCTGAGTAAAGTCCTTTATCCCGAGGATAATCATCAGGAGGGTAAGGCGCTCAGACTTCGTCAGCAGTATTTCTTTGTATCGTGTACTATGCAGTGGATTATATCAAGGTTTAAGCGCCATCATAAGGGAATGGATCTTGAAAAACTTCCCGAGTACATTGCAATTCATATAAACGACACGCATCCCGCAATTGCCATTCCCGAGCTTATGCGTATCCTTATGGATGAAGAGGGTATGGGATGGGAGCAGGCATGGGATATTGTAGGGAATGTATTTGCATATACAAACCACACCATCCTTGCCGAGGCACTTGAAAAGTGGCCGATGGATATGGTGCAGAGACTTCTTCCCAGAATTTATATGATTATTGACGAAATGAACAGACGTCTTGTAAATGACCTTCACGCACGCTACGGCGACGATTGGGGCAAGATTAATTATATGTCAATAATTGCGCATAATTATATAAATATGGCAAATATGTGTCTTGCAACGTGTCATAAGGTTAACGGTGTATCAGGACTTCACACCGACATTCTTAAAAATGACGTGTTCCGTGATTATAATAACCTCACACCTGATAAGTTTGTTGCGATTACAAACGGTATTACCTACCGCAGATGGCTTCGCCTTGCAAACGGAGAGTTAAGTGACCTTATCACTTCGAAAATCGGTAAAAAGTGGGTAAAGGACGTTTCTCAGCTTGAAAAGCTTCTTCCCTATGCTGACGATAAGGAGTTCCGTGCGCAGTTCAAGCAGGTAAAGCTTAATAAGAAAAAAGAGCTTGCCGAGTATATTAAAGAGCATAACAAAGTTGAGGTTGACCCCACAAGCATTTTTGACGTTCAGGTAAAAAGACTTCACGAGTATAAGAGACAGCTTTTAAATGTGCTTCATATACTTTACCTTTATGATAAGATTAAGACGGATAAATCCTTTGACATTTATCCGCACACCTTTATTTTCGGTGCGAAGGCATCGCCCGGCTATGCGCGCGCAAAGCTTATTATAAAGCTCATAAACGATGTTGCAAAGCTTGTTAATAATGACAGCGATGTAAATTCTAAAATCAAGGTGGTATTCCTTGAAAACTACGGCGTAAGTCTTGCGCAGAAAATTATTCCTGCAGCAGATATCAGCGAACAGATTTCAACCGCAGGTAAAGAGGCGAGCGGTACGGGAAATATGAAGTTTATGGCAAACGGTGCACTCACAATCGGTACGCTTGACGGGGCGAATGTCGAAATGCTTGATTGCGTGGGTGAGGATAATATATTCATATTCGGTATGAAAACGCCCGAGGTTAACCGTGAACTTCAGTTCAACGAAAATTCAAGTCAGGATATTTACACCTCAAATGCACAGGTAAGAAAAATTATTGATATGCTTATCGACGGAACAGTTTGCCCTGAAGACCCGAAAAAGTACAATGACTTGTATCAGACACTTATTTTCGGTGACCACGGCAGAGCTGACACGTATATGGTTGTACGTGATTTTGAGGCATACTGTGAAATTCACGATATTGCGCAGAAGCAGTACCGTGATGAAGACCTCTGGATTAAAAAGGCAATCATCAATGTTGCGAAGAGCGGATTTTTCTCCAGCGACAGAACGATTGATGAATATAATGATAGGATATGGCATCTTGAGAAACTTAAGTAAGAAGGAAATGTAAAAAAGTCCAGACCGCAAAGAAGGTAGCACTATAAAAAATTCGAAATGCGAAGTTCGAAGTTCGAAATGTTGGTGGATTTTTTGCTTTGCAAAAAATCTTCATCAATGGATGTGCTCTTAATGGATGTCTGTTCTGAAACATTCCCAAAATAGAAAACAGCAAAGTAGAAATCACTGCGTTAAGTGCGGAAGGGACGGGAAGTTGCTCTTCCGACGAAAAAAAGTGAATTAAGTTGTGGCACAATTTTCTTCGCTTTTTGCGGTGGTGGTTTCGCATTCCGTTGCTGCACCAAGATTCAATTTGGAACCTTTCTGCAGCTTGCTGCAGAAAGGTTTTGTTTATTATGAAAAAAAGATTTTCAACAAGAAAGCTTTGTTTGCTCGCCGTATTTACGGCAATAACGGTAATCTTAGCAATATACGCCACCTTCAGGATAGGAAATCAGATAAAGATACCCCTTAAATTCATAACGGTATTTATGACGGGGGCAATCTTTGGCGCTATCCCTGCGGGTATTGTTGCGGCGCTTGCAGATATATTGAACGCAGTTTTAGTACCTGTAGGACCATGGCTCCCGCAGATAACGGCGGTGGAATTTTTGTATGGTGTGATATACGGTGCGTTTTTTTATAAAGCAGCGGACAATAAATTCTATTATCTGCGCACACTTTTATGCTGCCTTATACAGTTTGGAGTAAGCATAACCTTAATGTCGAAAATTCTTACAGATGTAGGATATTTCAGTAGCTTTTATGCTGCGCTGATAATACGTATGCCTGCCGCAATTGTGACGTTTTTAATGCATATGGCGGTGCTTTGTGCGCTGAAAAAAATCATATTCAGAATGAAAAACTATTTTACAAAGGAAGAAATATAATGGGAAATTTTAAGCAGTATGCAAACAGCTTTCAGGCAAAAAGCCGTCTTGGACTTGAGTCTATAGGAGTGCTTACGGAAAAACTTGGAAACCCGCAAAAAGACCTCAGGTTTATTCACGTTGCAGGAACGAACGGAAAAGGCTCTGTATGTGCATTTTTGCAATGCATTTTTACGGACAGTGGTCTTAAAACAGGAAAATTTATTTCGCCCAATATGATTGATGTGACTGAAAGAATAAGTATTGACGGCAAAGATATTTCAAATGATGAGCTTAACACCCTTTTAAATCAGGTCGAAATGGCGGCAAAAGAGGTAGAGAATGAAAAGGGCGCTATGCCTACTCAGTTTGAAATATGGACAGCCGCAGCGTTTTTGTATTTTAAAGAGAAAAAGTGTGACATCGTGGTTTTGGAAACAGGACTTGGAGGCAGACTTGATGCGACAAATATCATTGATGCACCCGATATGTGCCTGATTACAAAAATTGATATTGACCATACTGAATATCTTGGTGACACTATAGAAAAAATTGCCGCAGAAAAGGCAGGTATTATAAAAAAGGGCACTACGGTAATTTCGGCAAGGCAGAATAAAAAGGCGCACTGCGTACTTGAAAACACTGCAAAGGAAAAAAACTGTCCCTTTATTGTGGCAGAGCCACCGCAAAAAAGCTCCCCCGAGGGAATGGGAGAGGTTTTCGATTATAAAGCCTTTAAAAATTTAAAGATTAGCCTTGCGGGTGTTCACCAGACGGAAAATGCCACGCTTGCCATAGAGGCGGCAATAAATATGGGCATTGATGAAAAGCATATCCGCAGCGGACTTTTGCGCGCACGTAATATCGGGCGCTTTGAAAAAATATCGGATAACCCTTTGGTAATATTTGATGGTGCACATAATCTTAGCGGAACAAGTTCTCTGATTGATGCTATATCAAGATATTTCCCCGATGAAAAGCTTTCTGTTATATACGCGGCAATGGCGGATAAGGATATTGATGCATCGCTTGACCTTTTTAAAAAGAGCGGTTTTTGTGAAAAGGCACGCTTTTTCACCGTTACGGTAGAGGATAATCCCCGTGCGGAAAAGGCAGAACGGCTTGCCCAAAAGCTCATAAAATACGGTTTTACAGCACAGCCTTGTAAAAATATAGCAGAGGCTTATAAAAAAGCAATTTTGGCAAATAAGCTTACTGTTATATGCGGCTCACTCTATCTTTACAAGGATTTTATGCAAATGCGAAATAAAATTGTTGAATAAAGCGTAAATTTATGGTAAAATGAATATTATCTTTTTTTAAGGAGCGTGTTTATATGATAAACGCTTGTATCACGATGTCTATAGTAGCGTATCTTGTGATAATGATTACTGTAGGTATTAAATTTTCAGGGGAGAATAAGAGTACCGGCGACTTTTATCTTGGCGGAAGAAAGCTCGGCCCCCTTGTTACCGCGATGAGTGCGGAGGCTTCTGATATGTCAAGCTGGCTTCTTATGGGACTTCCCGGCGTAGCTTTGGCAGGAAGTATTGCGGAGGCATCTTGGACGGCAATAGGTCTTGCAATCGGTACATATCTTAACTGGCTTATAGTAGCAAAGAGAATACGCAGCTATACGGTTGCGTGCAACGCAGTTACACTTCCTGAATTTTTTGCAAGCAGATACAGGGACAATACAAGAATTCTTAAAGGCCTTGCGGCAATCATTATTGTGGTTTTCTTTGTTCCTTATACTGCATCAGGTTTCAGTGCCTGCGGTAAGCTTTTCTCCACAATATTTAATATTGATTACATTCCTGCAATGATTATCTCTTCTGTGATAATCGTAGGATATACTGCACTTGGCGGATTTTTGGCGGCAAGCACAACAGACTTTATACAGAGCATTGTTATGACAGTTGCTCTTTTAATAGTTCTTGGCTTCGGCATTGTAAATGCAGGCGGAATTGCAGGCGTAATTGAAAATGCGAAGGCGCTCCCCGGATATTTCAGCCTCACCACCTTTACCAAGCATACCGCAGATGGTACGGCTATCGGTCAGTATGACCTTCTTACAATAGCGTCAACTCTTGCGTGGGGTCTTGGCTACTTTGGTATGCCGCACATCCTTCTGCGCTTTATGGCAACAAAGGATGAAAACAAGCTTAAGCTTTCAAGAAGAATTGCTACAATCTGGGTTGTAATTTCAATGGGTATTGCAGTGTTTATCGGTATTATCGGCTATACACTTGCAACAAGCGGGGCACTTAATCTTGCTGACACGGCAGGCTTTGTAGGAAGCTCTTCCGAGGCAGAGAAGATTATTGTTGTTATATCAGGTGTAATCAGCCAGTATGGTCCTCTCTTTGCAATAGTAGGCGGTATCATTCTTGCAGGTATTCTTGCATCAACAATGTCAACTGCCGACTCTCAGCTTCTTGCAGCGGCATCCTCTATTTCCGAGGATATTGTTGCAGGTGTTGCAAATGTTAAGCTTTCCAAGAAAGCGGCTATGATTATTGCACGTCTTACTGTTATTGCAATTGCAGTTGTTGGCGTATTTATCGCACTTGATGAAAATTCGTCGGTATTTAGAATTGTATCCTTTGCGTGGGCAGGCTTTGGTGCAACCTTTGGCCCCGTAGTTCTTCTGGCACTCTTCTGGAAGCGCTCTAACAAATGGGGAGCAATGGCAAGTCTTGTAAGCGGCGGAATTATGGTATTCCTCTGGAAATTCGTTATTGCAAAGCTGGGCGGAATATTCGCAATTTACGAGCTTCTTCCCGCATTTATAATTGCACTTGTTCTTAATGTGGTTGTAAGTCTTCTTACACCTGCACCCGAAAAGGAAATTGTTGAAGAATTTGAGAGAGTATAAAATTAAGCATATAAAGGGGCTGTAGCAAAATGAATTGCATTTTGCTACAGCCCCTTTGGGGTGGACGAAAAATAGTGCAGATTGGACAAACTGAGCCAACAAAGCCCATATCGAGGGCTTTGTTGAGCGTTTCTTTTTGCCTTGCGTGGTGTGCGCATTTTGCTACACCCTCTTTTTGTTGGTTTCAGAATATTTCCATACCGCCGTCACCTATATCATCAATATAGAATGAAGGTGCATATCCGATTTTTTCTGTATAGCCTTGTGCTACCTTTTCGCAGAACTCGTCAACATATTCTTCCTTTACAATAGAAACAGTGCTTCCGCCAAAGCCTGCGCCAGTCATTCTGGAGCCGAGAACACCATCTATTTTACGTGCTTCATAGACAAGTGTGTCAAGCTCAATTCCCGTAACCTCGTATAAATCACGAAGGGAATCATGACTTTCGTTCATAAGCTTGCCGAAAAGGGCGAGGTCGCCGCTCTCTAGTGCATCTATACTGCGAAGAACACGGTCATCCTCATAAATTACGTGTGTAATACGCTGAAGAATTGTTTCATCCTTTATAAGATGCTTTGTTTTTTCAAACATTTCCACAGTAATGTCACCAAGACATTTTGCCTCGGGCAGTGCCTCTTTGAGTACGGCAAAGCCCTCTTCACACTGACTGCGGCGTTCGTTATACTTGCTCGACGCAAGGGAGTGCTTCTTGTTTGTGTTTGTTATTACGAGCTTACAGCCCTTCATTTCAAGGGGGATAAGCTTATAATCAAGGTTTTTACAGTCAAGGAAAATTGCGTGGCTTGCCTTTCCCATTGCGGAGGCAAACTGATCCATAATACCGCAGTTAACCCTGCAGTAGTTATGCTCTGCCGCCTGACCGATAAGTGCTATTTTTATCATATCAATCTTATCAGTAATACCGTTTTTCTCGTTTGAAAGTGTTGCCAGCGCAAGTGCGGTGCAAACCTCAATTGCCGCAGAGGAAGAAAGACCGCCCCCGTGGGGAAGTGTATCATCAAAAAGCATATCGCAGCCGACAATGTCAAAGCCTTCTTTTATAAGCTCCACGCATACGCCTGCCTGATAGTTGCCCCACCATAAATCCTGATAGGCATCAAGATTATTTTTATCAATTTCCACCATATCGGGAAGGTCAGTTGCCTTCATACGGAGGATATCCCCGCCTGTCACCCTTAGTGCAATGGTAGTTCCCATAGTCAGTGCTGCAGGGAAAACGAAGCCGCCGTTGTAGTCTGTATGCTCACCGATAAGGTTAACTCTGCCCGGGGAGTGGAAGATACGTATATCATCCTCTACTCCGCCGTAAAGCTTTAAAAATTCTGATTTAAGCTCTTTTATTGTCATATGCGCATACCTCTCAGTTCTTTTGGGATTCAAGATACTTCTTGTGTGCCGCTCTTAACTCCTCGCTTGTTGCTTCAGGTGCGGTGGGATTACAGTGCGCCCATGCACCCGTCTCACTTGATGCGTTAAACTTCTGCTTATCAGCACTTCTCATCGGCGGGAAAAACTCTATGTGGAAATGGTAATAATCGCTTGTATCGCCGCTGTTTACAGGGCCCTGATGAATACACATCATATATGGGAAGGTGTAGCCGAAAAGGTTATCGAGCGTTCCTGCCGCTTCACGCAGCGCCTTTGCAAGATTGTCTTTTTCACGGTCATTAAACTCGGTAAGATATTGCTTGTGTGATTTTGCAGCTATGTACACACCATAGGGGTATTCAGAGAAGAAGGGAAGATAACAGATGAAATCTTCATTTTCAAAAATCACTCTGCGTCCGTCCTTTATCTCATCCTTTATCATATCGCAGAAAAGGCAGCTGCCGTTTTCCTCAAAATGCTCCTTGCTTGAACCAAGCTCCAGCTCCAGCTTTTTGGGAATGAAGCTGTAACCGTAAATCTGTCCGTGCGGATGGGGCATTGTAACGCCTACAACGTCACCACGGTTTTCAAATATAAAGATATATTTGATTTTTTCATCCTGGCTTAAATCCTCGAATCGCTCTGTCCACAAATCTACAAGCTTACGCACGTGCCCCTCTGAAAGCTCAGGAAGTGTAACGGTATGCTCCGGAGAATATAAAATAACCTCGCATTTGCCGTACGAGGGCGCTGTCTTATAAATAGCGGTTGCCACATCATCCATTACGGGCGGATTTTGTGAAAGTGCGGGAAAATCATTGTCATATTTTAAAACATCAAAGGATGCAGGAACCTTGTCATTATCAGGCCCTGGACAAAACGGACACCAGTCCTTTGGCATTTGCGGTCTGTTTTGTCTGTGCGATGCTACCATTACCCAATCCTTTGTTAAGGGATGCCAACGTAATTCTGCCATTTTAATCACTCCGTTATATGTTTTTTGTCAATACTGATAAAAATTCACTGTAAAGTGCTTGTGGGTCATTTTTAAAGGCGGCGCACATTTTTTTAGCCATAATTTCATCGCCTACAGAGAGCGATACACAGAACATATCATAATTACCCTCTGAAATACCCAACGAAACCTTATATTCGATATCGTTTATCCTCTCGTAATCCGCCCTTATACTCAGCGCGTTTTTAAGCTCCTTTATCTTAAGCTTAATTGTGTGAAGAAGCCTTTCGCGCACGGTCTTGGGAATTCTCACCCCGAAAAATTCAAGAGCCTCTGTGCCCTTTTTTGTGAGCGTGTAAAATCTGTCGCTATCCTCTATGTAATATGTAACAAATTCCTGCGATTCAAGCTCGCTGAGCTGCTCCTCCAAATCAAAATAGTTTATAAACGGCTGCAGCATTAATGTATCAACAATAAAAGAATTGGGGACGGGCATCTTGAAACTGTCGATAATGAAAAGCGTAATCAGCTTTACATCTATCTTATCGTCAAAGCAGTAATCCAAAATAAAGCCCTCCCCAAAACATATTACATATCATCGCTGTACATTTCATCCTCTACATTAACAAGCTCGCCCCTCTCATCGATGATGAGGGAGGGCTGCTCAAACTGTGAAGGAAATGCCTTTGCTACAATAAAGTTTATAACAGCCAGTGCAACGAAAATAACAATAGACTCAAATATTATACCAACTGCAAACACGCGCAGAAATTCGTACGGCGTATTGAGCGGAACACCCGACTTTGAATAGTTCTTAAGGTATTCAAGTATGGGGTAGTCTATAAATATTCTGTAAATGATAGCCATCAGAAAAATATTTACAAATACCGATACAAAGAATCTGGTTGCAACAACCCTTGCAAGCAAATCCTTGAAAAATCCGCGCCAGCGTGTGCCGAACCACATAGGCTTAAGTCTGTAAAGAATAAACCCGTGCATAAAGCCTGCAACGCATGCACCGATAACATAGCCTATAAAGAATATAGACCTGTTTGTTATAATACGGACTATACAGCAAAGCGTAACGCTGATAGCGCACGTAATCGGTCCGTAAAAATAACCCAGAAGCGCATTTACTATAATGTCAAGATTGGTTGTAATATACTGAACAACATCGTTTGAGTAAAATGAAAACTCTACCGTACCTGCAACACCTAAAAGTATGTAGGTCGCAATCAAGAGGAATATTACAATAAGCGTAGAAGGATTGCGAAGGTGTGACAGAGAGGAAGCCATCATAATCTTGCAGTTTTCCCAGTATCTTTGAAGGGAGTCAAGCAGCATATCCTTTCTGCTGGCAAAGCCCTGGAACTCGTCCTGACCTAATCCGTACGGGTTATTTTGAGAATGTGCTGACCTTGAGGATGCAAACTCCTCATTAAAAGAAGTTGTATCATTCTTTTTCATATATTTCCCCCCGAAATCATATATATCTGTACTTATTCTATTATAAAGCATTTTATATGCTATTTCAATACGTTTTTAAGAAAATTTACTTGTAAATTTTACACACCTGCTCTCTTGCAGATGTCAAATGCAGCGCAGCTTTCACATTTAGGTCTTCTCGCTGTGCAAAGTGCGCGTCCGTGCAGCACCAGGCGGTGGCAAAAATCGCTATGTTTTTCACGTGGTAAAAGATTTTGGGTATCACGCTCGACCTTTTCGGGAAGAGTTTCTTTCGTAAGTCCAACTCTGTATAAGATTCTTTTTGCGTGCGTATCTATAACCATACCGCCCTTACCGAAGATGTCACCCAGTACAAGGTTGGCGGTCTTTCTTCCCACTCCGTCAAGGGTCAGTAAATCATCCATATTATTGGGAACATTACCGTCAAAATTTTCGATTAATTTATTGCAGCACGCAATTATATTTTTTGCCTTGTTGCGGTAAAACCCTGTGGAACGTATAGCCTCCTCCATATCTTCCTGAGTGGCTCTGGCAAATGCGTGCACATCGGGATATTTTTCAAACAATGCAGGTGTTACCATATTAACGCGTGCATCGGTACACTGCGCCGAAAGCTGCGTTGCAATCAGTAGCTGCAGCGGATTATCATATATAAGCGAACACTGCGCATCGGGATATAAAGTGTGCAGAATGTCGAAAAATGCCTCTGCACGTTCTTTTCGTGTCATATAATCACCTCCAGAGAATATTTTATCATAAATTGCTTGTAATTGAAAGAAATAATTTATATAATATAAGGGTAATAGAAAATAGGGGATAGGAAAAATGTTTCAGAACGGATAAACTTAACCTGGGAGAAATCATTGATGAAGATTTTTTGCAAAGCAAAAAATCCACCAACATTTCGAACTTCGCATTTCGCATTTCGAATTTGTTATACCGTTGCCTTTTTGCGGCCTGGACTTTTTTACAGCCCCTTGAAAAATGAGGTGAAAACTATGCGCAGTCCTCTGGCAGACCGAATGAGGCCACAGACCCTCGCCGATGTTGTAGGGCAAAAACATATATTAGGTGAGGGCAAGGTTCTTTATAATATAATAGAGAGCGGCGAAATACCCAATATGATTTTCTATGGCCCATCGGGAACGGGCAAAACAACAGTTGCCAATATCGCGGCAAAGAAAGCGGGCAAGCCGCTTTATAAGCTTAATGCCACCAATGCTTCGGTTTCGGATATAAAGGCAATGATAGCAGAAAGCGAAACTATGCTTGGCGCGGACGGCGTAATCCTATATCTTGACGAGATTCAGAACTTCAACAAAAAGCAACAGCAATCACTTCTTGAATGTATTGAAAACGGCAAGGTTACGCTTATTGCCTCAACTACTGAAAATCCGTATTTTTACATATACAATGCAATTTTGTCACGCTCGACAGTATTTGAATTTATGGGGGTAGAGGCAAAGGATATCGAATGTGCGCTTATGCGCGCGGTAGAGCAGCTTTCACAGGATTATCCCATTATTTTAAAGGAGGATGCGGCAGAGCATATTGCACAAAGTGCCTGCGGCGATGTCAGGAAGGCGCTTAATTCCCTGGAGGTTGCGCTGATGGCGGCACGTCCTGATGAAAACCAGAACACTGTTATAGATTTGCCGCTTGCCGAGGCGGTCACAATGAAGAAGGCATTTCGTCATGACCGTGACGGGGACAGTCACTATGATGTTTTGAGCGCGTTTCAAAAATCGGTGCGAGGCAGCGACGTTGATGCGGCGCTTCACTATATGGCACGGCTTGTGGAGGCAGGCGATTTGCAGAGCATCTGCAGGCGCATACTTGTTATGGCGGCGGAGGATATAGGGCTTGCCTACCCCAATGCGATTGTGATTACAAAATCGTGTGTTGATGCGGCACTGCAGCTTGGTTTTCCCGAAGCTCGTATTCCGCTTTCGGAGGCGGTAATCATGCTTGCGACAGCGCCTAAATCAAACAGTGCCATTTGCGCAATAGACAGTGCGCTCTCTGATATTGCAGACGGCCTTATGGGCGAAATACCGCCACATCTTAAAGATGCGCATTACGGCGGTGCGTCAAAGCTCGGGCACGGGACTGGCTATAAATATCCGCACAGCTATCCAAATCATTATGTAAAACAGCAGTATCTTCCCGATACCCTTCTTGGAAGAACATATTATAAATACGGCGAAAACAAGCTTGAAAAGCAGACAAAGGCTTACTGGGACGAAGTGAAAAAGAAAAAGTAAAGGGAATGTTTAAAAACAGCACTGATCGTTTATTGGCGCGAATTCCACAAACATAAGAGTTGAAAATCTTAATAACTGTAAACTTTGGTAGAAATCCGTATTTTTACGGATTTCTATTTTTTATGCCAATAAACTACGAACAAACTTCGCCTCTCGCTGTATACACATACAGCTTCGGGTAACCCAAGCTTCGCTTGGCTCAGTTTGTCCGTTCTGCACTATTTTTACCCATTCCCTACAAGAAGCTGATGTTTAAAAACAACTTTTTAAACATCAGCTTCCTTTTATATCTGTACTTATAACAGCTTATCCTTATACTTCATTGTTGTACTATAGCCTATATCATACATTTTCTGTATCTCGGCGGGGTCTCTTTCAGTACGCTTCCATGAGGAGGTGTCCTCCTCGGGGGCAATAAGAATAATTTTGCCTGCCTTTTCAAGCTCGAGCAGGCGGTGATGTGTGTCGTTATACATCTGTGTACGGTTTTCCAGAGCTTTTTTAAATGCAGGATATTTTCTGTATAAAAAGCTGCTGATACCGATTGCAGGCTCCACCTTTTTTACATAGCTGCGCTCACGCGTGATAATGACAATCAGTTTTTCGCATCCGTCATCAAAAGCTTTCTGAAAAGGGATAGAGTCGGTAATTCCGCCATCCATATAAAGCTTGCCGTTTATTTTAATTGGCTGAAAAAGCAGCGGAAGCGCGCAGCTTGCAATAACTGTCTGCCACTTTCTATCCTCGCCTGTTACGGGCAGATATTCACACTTACCCGTCTTTATGTTTGTAAGCGCCGCAATAACAGTGCACCCTGAATTATCATATGCCTCATAATCAAACGGCAGATATTTATTCGGAATTTCGTCGAAAACGAATTTTAAGTTGTAAAAACTGCGGTTTTTAGGGTTAAGCCAATGCTTAAAGCCCATATAGCGTTTATCGGGAAGATAGCGAAGCCCTATCTGAAGTCCGCGCCCGCGCTGACCCGATACATACGATATTCCATTGGCTACACCTGCTGACGTGCCGATAAGGTAGTCTGTTTTTACCCCCAAATCCGTAAGTGCATCGAGCGCACCCACCGTGAAATATCCCCTGCTGGCACCGCCCTCAAGCACAAGTCCTGATTTCATAGTGTATTCCTCCAAGAAAACTAAGTATTACTTTATTTATTGTATCTGTATTCAGGCAGTTAGTCAAATATTTTCTATGTCATTTTGTATTTGATTTTTAAGTTCATTAATGCTTTTGAATTTAATTTCAGGGCGAAGAAAATCAATAAACTCTATTTCAATCTCTTTTCCGTATAGATTCCCCTCAAAGGCGGGGATATATGTTTCAGTGCGCAGTCTTTCGCCGCCCACGGTGGGGTTAATTCCGGCATTTGTGATTGCTTTGTAAATAATGCCGTCTATACTTATCTGCGTTTTATATACTCCGTTTTTAAGCCGCGCACAGGAATTGTCAGGGAAAACATTTGCAGTGGGAAAGCCGAGTGTTCTTCCAAGATGCTTCCCGTGGTGCACCTTTCCCAAAATGCAGAAATTTCTGCCCAAAAGATGATTTGCCGCAGTAATGTTTCCTTCTTTAAGAAGTGTTCTGATACGGCTTGAAGAAACACTCTCCGCACCTGACATAATTGCAGGAATACTCTGTGTCTTAAAGCCGTATTTTGCGCCAAAGCGTTTTAAAAGCTCCACATCGCCCGTTCCGCCCTTGCCAAAGCGGTAGTTATAGCCGCACACTGCATATTTAACATTATATTTTTTTATAAGTATTTCGAGGATAAATTCCTCTGCACTCATATTAAGTAGCTGCTCATCTGTCCTGAGAAATTCTGCCCTTGCACCAATCGCCTCGATAAGGTGCGCCTTTTCCTCGTTTTGTGTCAGGTAGCTTGCCGCGCCGGGGCGCAGTATTTCAAGCGGTGATTTGTCAAAGGTCAGTGCAACGGGAACAAGGTCATATTCACTTGCATAATCTACGGCAGCTTTTATTATTTTTTGGTGGGCAATATGTACCCCGTCAAAAAAACCCAGTGCAACCGCACAAGCCGTTTTCGTCATTGATAAAACCCCTTTATAAGCTTGAGGCATTCTCTGCCGTCAGAAATATCAGCTGCGGAAAGGGCAATAAAGCATCCGTTTTCATCATAAATACGGAAAATATCCCCCTGCTTTTTGCCGCGGAAATATATCGGCACGCCGTTCTTTACCCTGTCTGCCCTTTTTTTGTCGAGGTAAATAGCCTCGTAGTTTTTAAAGACCGTATCAAGGGGGAGGATGGCTTTCTCCGCCTCACCCTTTTCACCAAGGGAGAGAAGCTCGTCAGGCGTAATTGAATTTTCTATAAGAAAATCACCCGATGCCGTTCTGCAAAGCTCGCTTATACAGCCGCCGCAGCCCAAAGCATCCCCGATGTCTGCCGCCAGTGTGCGTATATATGTACCCTTAGAGCAGTGTACGCTTATTTTTACGCGGGGAAGGTCAATTTCCATTATATCTATTGAAAAAATGGTGATTTTACGCGACTTTCGCTCAACCTCTATTCCCTGACGGGCAAGGTTATAAAGGCGCTCCCCGTTAAGCTGGATTGCACTGTACATAGGCGGAATTTGCTCAATTTCGCCCACAAAGGAGGATATTACCCTTTTTATATCTTCCTCTGTTACATTTACGGCATTTGTTTCAAGAACTGTTCCTGCCATATCAAGCGTATCCGTCTTTGTCCCCAAAAGGATAGTTGCATCATAACGCTTATCCTCGGAGGTGAGAAAGTCTGCAGCCTTTGTCGCACTGCCGACAAGAATGGGCAGTACACCGCACGCCTGTGGGTCAAGTGTGCCCGTATGGCCTACCTTTTTCATATTAAGAGCCTTTCGCGCGATGCTTACGCATCTGTGCGAGGAGCCGCCCACAGGCTTATTAAGAATTATTATTCCACAGTATTGATTGTTCATAAACATCCTTTCAAGCTTTCCACAAGCTTTCGTTCAGCCTCATCAATAGTGACATTTTCAAAGGTGCAGCCGGCAGCCTTTTTGTGACCGCCTCCGCCAAAGCTGCGTGCGACAGGCTCTATATTGTAATCGCCAAGGCTGCGCAGACTTACGCGGATTTTTCCGTCCTCAAGCTCCTTTAAAAATGCGCTTATCATAACGCCGTCAATACTTCTGGGAAGCTGCGCCAAAGCATCGGTATCCGAGACAGTGGCGTTATACTTTTTCATTGTTTCCATTGTTATTTTTGCAGTGGCTATTTTTCCGCCACTGTAAAGACAGATGGAATTTATCGCCTCCGCCTTTAATTTAAGCTGCGTTAAGGTGTTCCTTTCATAAAGCATACTGCAAAGCTCGGTTGCATTTACTCCTGCATCGGTAAGCGCAATCAGTATTTCATACGTTCTCTTGTTTACCGATGCATACTGAAACGAGCCGGTATCCGAGGAAATGGCGCAGTAAAGATAGCTTGCAATGCACTTTGTTATTTCTAAATTTGCCGCAGTGAGCATTTCAAAAACAAGCTCCCCCGTAGCAGAGCGCGACGGCTCCACATAGGAAAGTGCGGCAAACGGTCCGCTCTGGTGATGGTGGTCGACACATACAGTGTTATCCTTCAAAGCAAAGAACTTTCCCCACTGTCCCATTCTGTCACAAGCCCCCACATCAAGTGCACAGTAACACTCATAATCGGGCATAGCGGCATCGTCTGTATGCGTTATAACGTCTGTTTCCATAAATCCAAGATGGCGGGAGAGAGGTACATCCGTGAAAATATCAGATTTTATTCCAAGTGCGCGCAACGCGCCCCGAAGCGCAAACGCACTGCCTATACAGTCCCAGTCGGGATTTATGTGTACAAAAATTGCAACCGAGCGGCACTTTAAAAGATGCTCAATCACCTTTTTTTGCATAGCAAGGACTCCTTTCAGTCGTTACTTTCAATATCGTGCAGAAGCTTATTAATATGTGCGCCGTATTCTATGGAGGTATCCTCCACAAAGGAAAATTCAGGTACGCAGCGAAGCTTGATACGACTTCCGATTTCGCGCCTTATATAACCCTGAGCAGCGCTAAGTGCCTTAAGCGCGTCCTTTTTTTCATCAGCAGTTCCCATAACGCTGATATATGCCTTTGCATAGCGTAGGTCGTTTGTAACACTTACGCTGACAACACTTGTCATCATAGGAATTCTCGGGTCCTTAAGGTCGCGTATAACACTGCTTAATTCCTTTTTTATTTCTTCAGATATTCTGTCTGTTCTTTTAAAAGACATAACATTTCCCTTCTTTCAAAAATAAGTAAATGAGAGATTTCCTCATTTACTTATTTTATCTGTGTTTTGTAAATTTATTAGCGAGCTACTTCTTCCATTACGAAGCATTCTACATTGTCGCCCTCTTTAATATCGTTAAAACGTACGAAGCCCATACCGCATTCGTAGCCGCTGGCAACCTCTTTAACGTCATCCTTGAAACGCTTGAGCGAATCAAGCTCACCCTCATGGATAACGATGCCGTCACGTACAATTCTTACGCTACAGTTACGCTGAATTTTACCGTCTGTAACGTAGCAACCACCGATAGTACCAACACCGCTCACCTTGAAGGTCTGACGAATTTCTGCGTGACCTATAACGGCCTCGCGGAAGGTAGGCGCAAGCATACCCTTCATAGCGGCTTCAATTTCCTCAATTGCCTCATATATTACACGATACATACGCATATCAACCTTGTTAAGCTCTGCCGCATTTCTGCCGCCCACATCGGGACGTACGTTAAAGCCTACAATAATTGCATTTGATGCAGATGCGAGTGTAACGTCGCTTTCAGTAATAGCACCTACTGCGCCGTGAATTACTCTTACACGTACTTCTTCGTTTGAAAGCTTTTCAAGACTCTGCCTTACAGCCTCAACACTACCCTGAACGTCAGCCTTAACAATGATATTAAGGTCTTTTACATCGCCCTGCTGAATCTGGCTGAAGAGGTCATCAAGGTTAACCCTCTGGCGTGCCTTGTTGGCATCGTCCTTAATTTTCTGTTTTCTTGTTTCAACAACGTGACGTGCAGCACGTTCGTCGCTTACTACATAGAACGGGTCACCGCCATCGGGTGTTTCACTAAGACCTACAATCTCAACCGGGGTGGAGGGAATAGCCTCCTTAATCTTTTTGCCACGGTCATCTACCATTGCCCTTACTCTGCCCACTGCAGTGCCGGTTACAATAATGTCACCCTGCTTAAGAGTACCGTTTTGAACAAGAACGGTTGCAACAGGGCCGCGACCCTTATCAAGCTTCGCCTCGATAACAGTACCCCTTGCCTGACGGTTGGGATTAGCCTTAAGCTCCTTCATCTCTGCAGTGAGAAGTACCATTTCAAGAAGTGAATCTATATTCTTATGCTGTTTTGCACTAACCTCAACACAGATAACATCACCGCCCCATTCTTCGGGAACAAGACCATGCTCTGTAAGCTCCTGCTTAACTCTGTCAGGGTTAGCGCCGTCTTTATCTATTTTATTGATTGCAACAATTATACTAACCTCGGCTGCCTTCGCGTGGTTAATAGCCTCGATAGTCTGCGGCATAATGCCGTCGTCTGCAGCTACAACAAGAATTGCAATATCCGTAACAAGGGCACCGCGCGCACGCATTGCAGTAAACGCTTCGTGTCCGGGTGTGTCAAGGAATGCAATCTGATTTCCGTTTATATTTACCATATATGCACCGATGTGCTGGGTGATACCGCCTGCCTCACTCGCGGTAACATTTGTTGAGCGGATTGCGTCAAGAAGACTTGTTTTACCGTGGTCAACGTGACCCATTACGCAGACAACGGGGGGACGGGGAAGAAGGTCTTTCTCATCATCGGGAGCCTCTGCCTCGCTCAAAAGACGATCCTCCTCGGTAATGATGATTTCCCTTTCAACCTCTGCACCCATATCCTCTGCAACAAGTGCAGCTACGTCATATTCAATATCCTGCGTGATGGCAGCCATAATTCCAAGCTGCATAAGACGCTTTATTATTTCTGTAGCACCAACCTTGAGCTTTTGTGCAAGGTCTCCCACAGTAATATTGTCAGGAATAATAACGTGCAGCGGCTGCTTCTTTTCTTCCTTCTTGGGCTTGGGCATTTCAACCTTCGGCTGATTTTTCTTCTGTATCTGCTGCTTATTCTTATTCTTTTTAATGCGCTGTTTGTTTGTTTCTGTGTCCTTTATTTCAGGGGCAAGCTCCTCAGCCTTTTCCTTTGCAAGCTGAACGTCAAGGTCAACGGCATTCGTTCTTGTATCAACATAGCGCACATTTTTTGTAGGTGTAATAACCTCATCAATAGGCTCGTCTGTGGTAATCTCCTGTGGTGCAGTTTCCTTTTTCTCAGCCTTTTCTTTTGCTTTGGCTTCCTCTGCCTTTTGCTGATGCGCGTTTATATATTCTTCAATAGTAGAGCCGTCATCAAATTTCTGTGTGTAGTAATCCATCACAACGCTCATCTCATAAACATCGAGAGAAGCAGCCGTGCTCTTGGTAATTCCCATTACGTCAGAAAGCATTTTTGCAATTTCCTTACCGGGAACATTTATAGCTTTTGCTATTGCGCTGATTTTCTGTTTTGCGATCATTTTTGAGCACCTCCGTAAATTTTAACGATAGCCTGGGCAAAGCCTTCATCACAGATTGCAATTACCGGCATATCCTTCTTGCCTGCTGCGCGGCTTAAAGAAGCCTTGTCAGAATAGAAGATAAGCTTAACATCACAGTCTTTGCATCTGTTTTCGATGCGCCTACGGTTACTTGCGCCGATATCCTCCGCCGCTATAACGAGCCTTACACGTCCTTCGTCAATTGCCTTTTCCGTCATAAAAACACCAAAGGCTGCCTTGCCTGCCCGTACAGCCAGACCAACCATACCAAGTAATCTATCGTTCATTAAATCAGTTCCTTTTTTATGTTTTCTTTTAACTGGGGCGGCACTGCGCCTTTGAAAGCACGCTCAAACGAGCGCTGCTTTTCAAACTTTTGTGTGCAATCACCGCTTTTGCATATGTATGCCCCGCGCCCCGGCTTTTTTCCCTGCGTGTCAACGGCAAACTCACCGTCGTATTTAACAACACGCAAAAGCTCCCCCTTGGGTTTCATCTGGCGGCATACAACGCACATCCTGAAAGGAGTAGACATTTAAATCTCCTTTCCGCTTTCACCGCCGTCACTTTTAATATCTATTTTCCAGCCGGTAAGTCTTGCCGCAAGACGGGCATTCTGTCCCTCTTTACCGATTGCAAGAGAAAGCTGGAATTCAGGAACGGTTACAAGTGCGGATTTATTCTTTTCATCAATTTCTACGCTGAGTACCTTTGCAGGGTTAAGTGCCGCACTGATGTACTCGGCAGGGTCTTCGCTGTAAGCAATAACGTCGATTTTTTCATCGTTAAGCTCCTCAACAATTCCTGCAACACGTGTACCCTTCTGTCCTACGCATGCGCCTACGGGGTCAATATTGGGGTTGTCGGAATATACTGCAAGCTTGCTGCGACTGCCCGCCTCACGCGCGATGCTTTTTATCTGAACGGTGCCGTCAGCAATTTCGGGAACCTCCTGCTCGAAAAGCTTTTTCACAAGTCCGGGATGCGTTCTTGACACCATTAAGTTTACACTTCTTGTTGTCTTTTTAACCTCAAAAACATAAACCTTCAGTCTGCGGCCGGGTGTATAATCCTCACCGGGAATCTGCTCACTCGGTGTGAGGAGCGCCTCTGCAGAGCCGAGGTCAACCATAACGCCCCTGCGGTCAAGCTTTTCAATCTTACCGCTCATAACGTCGTTTTCCTTGTCGCTGTATTCGTCATACATGTTTCCACGCTCTGCCTCGCGGATTTTCTGAACAACCATCTGCTTTGCCGTCTGTGCCGCAATGCGTCCGAATTTTGCAGGCGATGCCTCAAAATCAACACTGTCACCTATCTGGTAACGTTTGTTAATCTTCTGTGCCTCCTCAAGTGAAAGCTCTGTAGCATCGTCCTCCACTTCTTCTACAACTGTCTTTGTGCAGTAAACGCGCATATCGCCCGTTTCACGGTTAACCTCTGCAAAGCAGTTGTAGTGGCTTCCGAAGTTCTTCTTGTATGCGGTAACAAGTGCCGCCTCAAGAGCTTCAAACATTATTTCCTTTTTAATACGTTTTTCTTTTTCAAGTGCGTCAAGCGCCAGTATAAGCTCGTTATTCATTTTTTGTTAAACACTCCTATCAAAAATTAAATTCAGCTATTGAAGTATTATCCAAACCTCGCCTGAAACGGCGAAATTTAGGCATCTTTTAACTTGTTGTCCTTGAAAGGCGTCAGCCTATCGGCGTCCGCCAGGTCAAAATATGCACGAAATTTCATCCGTTTCAGGTTCAAAGAATTTTTTGCAAACTATTTTTCTGCCGATACAAGGCAAAAATGCAGCATATACTGGCGTATATGCAAGGCTTTTAACGCCGTAGCGGCAAAAAAGAGAAAGCAAAAAACGTGGCTTGGATGATGCTTCAATAGCTAAGTCGGACAGATGCCGCCTTTTGCTTTTCAATTTGTATTTCTTTTCCTTCTGTTTCTATGGTGATGATACCGTCATTGTACCCTTTAAGGATTCCGCAAAGCTCCTTCTTTCCGTCAAGCGGTGCGAAAAGCTTTATCTCGATTTCTTCGCCCATAACCTTTTCAAAGTGCCACGGGCGGGAAAGCACGCGGTCAATCCCCGGTGAAGAAACCTCGAAAATATACGCTTCCTTAATAAAGGTCAGATTATCAAGCAGCGGACTTATTTCGCGGCTTACGTTTTCGCAGTCCTCAATGGTAACGCCGCCCTCCTTATCTATAAAAAGGCGCAGGAAGTATTCGCTGCCCTCCTTTTTATATTCTGTTTCATAGACGTATACGCCGTGCCGACTGCAGACGGCCTCGGCGATTTTTTCGAGTGCCTCGTCAATCTTTGCCAAAGTATCATCTCCTTTAACCTTTGTTTCGGTTATAATACGAAAGAGTGGGTTTTGCAACCCACTCTCATACTCTTTTTGCATTATATCATTATATGTTATATAATGCAAGTGTTTTTTGAAAAAAGTTGAATTATTTGAAAATACAGGGGAAAAGTTTTCCTGATTTTTACCTTTTTACTGCGCGATAATACTATTTATATTATTTTTCAACTCTGCAAAATCATTGGTTACAGTGAAATACATGTCTTTCATATGCAGGGTTTGGTATTTATGTGCCGCTATATCGCGAAAGCCTGCAATGCTTTTCCACGGTATTTGTTTGTATTCAAGGCGAAAGTCCTCCGACAGAGCTTTTACAAGCTCACCTATATTTATAACTGTCATAACATTGCACGTTTTAAAATTTCATCACTGTCAAAGGTGTCAAAGTCTTTGCCTGCTATCATCCCAAGGGCTACATCAAGCTCATCGATTATTTTAATCAGTATTGTTTTATCTCTATGCTGCATAAATTTCCACCACCTTTTCGGGCTTTATTAAAGAATTTCGCGGTAGTGGTGCGTGAATTATATCAACATCAACGCTCAGAATTTCTTCCAAACGGTTTTTAATATCTGCAAGGGTAAAGAGTGATACCGCAGGAATAAAAAATTCTACAAGCAGATCAACATCACTTTGAGAAGTGCTGCGTTCTTCAGCATAAGAGCCAAAGAGAGAAACACGCTTAATATTAAATTCTTCTGCTACAGTTTTAACGGCCTGTGCGATTTGAGGTGTTGTCAGCACTTGCTTCAACTCCTTTAATGTTTAGTATCTCTGTTTAATATAATTATACACCTAAAAACAGAGGTTGTCAACGAGGTAGATAAGGGCGTTTTTAGTACTGCCATCGGGACTTGTTTTGCCCTCTTAGGGTTCAAGTCCCATCTTTTTACACAGACAAAAAATAAAACCACCAACTAAAGTTGATGGTTTTATTTTTATGGTGCGAGTACTCTTATAGGATTTACTTGAAAATACAGTAATAGCAATTATGAAATAAGTGTTTTTCAAGGCAAAACTGCAATGAAAATTATTCATTATTCATCAGCGAAGCGACTTCATTATTCATTGAAAATCCTGTCAAATGAATGATGAATATTGAATAATGAAAATTGAATAATACAAAGTAAAAATCCCATCGACAAAAGTCGACAGGATTTTCCCTTTGGTGCGAGAGACGGGACTTGAACCCGTATGGTCTCCCACACGCACCTTAAACGTGCGCGTCTGCCGATTCCGCCACTCTCGCATATTAAGTTGCCGATTCGCTTGACAACGTAGATTATTATAGCAGATGGTTTTTTACTTGTCAACAACTTTTTTGAAAAAATTTCAAAAAGTTACACGGAGGGATTTTGCAGCCTTACAAATTTATTTTTGTTGACAAATCACACCGCTTTATGGTATCATAACGATAATGGCGATGAATGCGTGTAAGTAGGAAAAATAGAAGCTTTGCCAAAGAGAGGGGTTGCCGCAGGCTGAAAGCACCCTGCAGAGAATTTTTCTGAATTTCAGCGCAGGAGCTTTCTGCGAAAAGCTTTAAGTGTTAAGCAGAACGTGTGCCGCGTTAAGGCAGTAAAAGTGCAAAGCAGAAACCTGCTTTGAATAAGGGTGGTACCGCGAGAACTCTCGTCCCTTTGTGGATGAGGGTGTTTTTATTTGTTTAAGAAATTTTTTACATATATTTAAGGAGGTTTTTACGGTGAACAGTAAGGTAACTGAAATTAAAAATCTGTTTGACGCAAAAATCAGCTCGGTTACAACTTCTGACAATGTTGAGGAGTTAAGGGTTGAGTTTTTGGGTAAAAAGGGACATATCGCCGCACTTATGGGTGAGCTTAAAAATGTCCCCAATGAAGAAAAGAAGGAATTCGGCCGTGTTGTAAACGTGCTGAAGCAGGAGATTGAGCAATCAATTTCCGAAAAGAAAGAGGCAATTGTAAAGGAGGAGCAGCAGCGTATTATCGACAGTGCGGAGCAGTATGACGAGTCGTTGCCCTACGATATAAGAACAGGCTCATATCATCCCATCACACTTGTACAGCGCGACCTTGAACGCATTTTTGCAAGTATGGGCTTTTCTATCGAGGATTATTCCGAGATTGTTGATGACTACCACTGCTTTGAAGCTCTCAATATTCCAAAGCATCATCCCGCACGTGATATGCAGGACACGTATTATCTGAGTACTGAAAATCAGCTTCTTAAAACGCATACATCGGCGGCGCAGAATGCCATTATGAAAAAGTACGGAGCACCGCTTCGTGCGATTTTCCCCGGCAGATGCTTCCGTAATGAATCTACGGATGCCAGCCACGAAAATACCTTCTTCCAGATGGAGGGTATTATGATTGATAAGGATATTTCAATATCTAACCTTATCTATTTTATGAAGACAATGCTTTCAGAGGTTTTCCAGAAGGATGTAACGGTACGTCTTCGTCCCGGATTTTTCCCGTTTGTGGAGCCGGGGTTTGAGCTTGATATAAAGTGCCTTATCTGCGGCGGCGACGGATGCCCCTCCTGCAAAAATTCAGGTTGGCTGGAGCTTTGCCCCTGCGGTATGATTCATCCCAATGTACTTCGCCATGGTGGAATTGACCCCGAGGAATATACGGGCTTTGCATTCGGACTTGGTCTTACAAGACTTGCTATGATGAAGTACGGTATTAAGGATATCAGAATGTTTAACAGCGGAAGTCTTAAATCACTTTCGCAGTTCAAGAATGAGTAAGGGGGTGCCGGTATGCTTGTTTCAATGAATTGGATTAAGGAATATGTTGACCTTTCAGGTGAGGATATTGAAAAACTTATAATGAAGTTTACCCTTTCCACTGCAGAGGTTGAGGATATTTATATAAAAGGTAAGGAAGTAAAGGATGTAGTTGTCGGAGAAATCGTTTCTTTTGAGGCACATCCCAATTCCAAAAAGCTTCACATATTAAAGGTGGACGGCGGCGACAGAATATATGACTGCGTGTGCGGTGCACCAAATGCAGCGCTCGGTCTTAAGGTTGCTTTTGCAAAGGTTGGGGGCAGTGTCCCCGGACTTCAAATTGCTAAAAGAGAGGTTGCGGGCTACATGTCCGAAGGTATGTGCTGCAGCGAGGCGGAGCTTGGCATCAGTGACGAAAACAGCGGTATTATGGTTCTTGACCCATCTCTTAAAAATGGTACTGACCTTAAGGAAATATTTGATATTGACGATATCGTATTCGAGGTTGACAACAAATCCCTTACAAACCGCCCTGATTTATGGGGACACTACGGTATCGCAAGAGAATTTGCGGCACTTACAAAGAAAGAGCTTAAGCCGCTTTCGCTTACAGAGCCTGTGTATGACGGCGAAAAAAAAATCCCCGTTAAGGTTACAAGGGAGGACCTCGTTTACAGATATTCCTGCCTTGAGGTTTCTGATATAAAGGAGAGCGTAAGCCCTGTTAATATGCGTATCCGTCTTTATT
>JAZODM010000054.1:0-46944 GCA_045596985.1 Clostridia bacterium | reverse complement strand
AGTTTTCAAAACACATTGACTGCCTATTTTTGTACCTCAAAAAGAGCGACTTAATTATTTCTACAAACGGAATTACTGATAGCAAACTTTTTTTTGACACACATTTCAATCCCGAAAAAATCAGCTACGATGATTGGAAGGAAACACTTTCTTCGGCAAGTGAAAGTCTCCGCTACAGTACAATGCCTTACAAGGATGAAGGCGGACTTGATACAGATACTGTTTCAGTGCTTTTTAATTTATCTAACACCCGAAACGATTGTGTGGGTATGATTTTAAGCAATCAATCACATTTTGTCAGCGGTCTTGAAAAAATAAATTTTGAAAATCTGTGTGACGTGTATATTTATAACCGTTCAGGAAACCTCATTGCCTACAGCAGCCGTTTAGAAAGTAATTCTTTACCTAAAACTTTCAAGCAGATTTCCAAGTTTGACAGCAAAGAAAATATAATCTACACCTCTGATATCGTAGTAAACGGTCAGCCCTGGAAGGTTGTTACCATTTCCTCCGCAACACCTGCAAGTCAGAAAATTCTGCTTAGCTGGATTATTATATTAACTATAATTTTTATATTAAGTATAGTTCTGTACTTCGTAATCAAAAGAAATATTGTAAATAACTATCGCCCCATAAAAAAGCTGCTCTCAGTTTTTGATATAACCGAAACCACCAACGAATACGAAAATTTACTTGCTTCCATTAATGCTGTTTTGGATAAGAACTCAACCCTCGCTAAAAAAATAAGCAGCCATGCCGAGTCAATACGGAAAATAAATCTCGGGAAGCTCCTTCGTGGAGAACACTCCTACTCTCCAGATGAATTATCGGATTTTGATTTTAAAAGTTCTTCTTTTGGCGTCCTGCTTTTTCACCTTGAAAATATTGACACCTTGTTTGCAGATTCAAAGGAGATATCCTATCAGGAAAAATTTCTTGATTTAAGCTTTATTATTAACAATGTGATCTCCGAGCTTATGTTGCAGAAAAACATTCTTGTCCATACTACTGAAATGGATAATCAGATTGCTTGTCTTTTAAATTTTGATGAAAATACAGATTCTGATGCTATTATGCAAATTTCTGAATCAGGCTGTAATTTCATTAATAGCCATTTTAACATTGAGCTATCTTTTTCCTTTTCCAAAATTTTCAGCAATATAATTGATGTACCTGTAGCATATAACGAGGCAGTGTCTGTTTTAAAATATCAAAGACTACTGGGGATAAAAGAGCCTATGCAATATATAGATAATTACACACATTCCACAGATGCACAAATAATATTCGACCTTCATAAAGAGCAAACACTTGTAAATGCTATAAAGACAGGAAACAAAGAAACTGCGCTGACCGTTTTAAATCAGGTCTTTTCGGAGCTTGAAAAAAATCACGACCTGCCTTTTGATTATCTTACATATGTTGTTCTTGACATTGCAAGTACAGTTATTAAAAGTACAAGTGAAACTGAATTTAATGAATCGCTTAATTTTTACAGAGAAATCAAAAATTGTACGAATCTTAAAAGCCTTCGTGACCATATGACGCAGTTTATAGAGAAAACATGCGAAATAACCTTAAAAAACAGCAAAGAGCATAAAGGAAGGGTAAAATTTCTTGTTTCGCATATCGAAAAGTATGTTACTGACAATTATACTGACTCTAATCTTAATATCAATTCAGTGGCAAATTATTTCAATATGAATCCTGATTACATTTCCCTTTCGTTCAAAAAAGAAAAAGGTATTCCCCTCTTAGCTTTTATCAATAACTTAAGAATTGAGTATGCCGTAAAACTCATAAATGAAGGCAGATATACAAAAAAAGAAATTTCAAAAATGGTCGGTTTCACATCAGAACGTTCTTTCTACCGTATTTTGAAACAGTACGAGGACAGCATAAAAAAACATACATAATAATATAAGTGGCTATCGGTTTGTTAACCGATAGCCACTTATATTATTATGTATTTGTAATCATATCTGATGATAAAGTATTAAACCTCCGTATGAAATCTGATCTGTCTGTATTTTTTAGGCGTCATCCCTACGGAATCTTTAAAAGTCTTAATAAAATAGCTTGTTGACGAAAACCCCGATTTCCATGAAATTTGTTCAATGCTGTATGAGGTCGTAAGAAGGTAATTTTTTGCTATATTTAATCTAGTTTCAATCAAATGTCTGTGCAGTGATTTCCCTGTTTCTTCCTTCACAATATGATTCAGATGATACGGATGATAGTTAAACTCTTCAGCTATAACAGCATTTGTCAATGTCTGACTTGCATAGTTCTCATATATATATTTAATTACATTTTCACACAATCTAGAGTAACTGCTTCCTGCAGAATTTTTTCGCAATAATTCAAGCAAGCATAGTTTAAGCAGTGCAGATGAAATTTCACGATAGAAGCTTCCCTTCAATAAAAAATTTTCAGTACATTGTGTAAGTGAAGTGCCTATTTGGGGAAGCGTTTTAACCATAGGTGCAGCAAGCACTTCGTGTATTGGATACTTCAGCACTTTTTCCGGAGAAAAATTTTCTTCTGTTGCTGTACCAAGCGAAGATTTCAAAAGAGAAAAATCACTTACCAAATCAAAATCCATAACAATGATTTTGAAGTCTTCATCGTTTGAAAAATTAAAACGGTATTTTGTCTGTGGAGGAAAATAGATTGCAGTGCCATTTGAAATGTTATATTTATTTTCATTTGCAACAACATAACCTTCCGCATTTTCTACAAAAAACAATCTGCAATCATAGCATACGCTGAACTCCCGCCTTTTTTCCAAATGGGTATGATGAAGTCTTGCGTATCTGATGTGGGGATTTAGTTCTGCTAAATTCATACAAATTCTCTTTTCTTTGTTTTTTTATATTTTTTCTCACTTTTTTAATACATTTTAGCATCTAAATTTGTTATTGTCAATATACAGACTTTCAAAGTAGGTGTTAGTATGAAATTTTCTGTGGGCTATCAGTTAAGCAATAATACAGAATTTCTGAATAAAATAATTGAATACAAATCCCATATATATGAGGTGTATTTTTCCTGGGGTGAATTTCCCAATGGAAGAAACAATCAGGTAAAACATGCCGATATGCTCCCTTGGGAAGCGCAGAGCAAGCAAATGGAGGATTTAAAAAAGCTTTCAGATGCCGGCATTGAGCTTAACCTATTATTTAATGCAAACTGCTATGGAGCGGACAGTCAGTCAAGGGAGTTCTTTACAAAGATAGGCGATACTATTGATTATATAAAAAGCTGTTATGGTTTAAAGTCTGTGACTACTACTTCCCCGCTTATTGCTAAGTTTATAAAAAATAACTTTGAAAATCTTCATGTCAGAGCATCTGTTAACATGGAAATTGGCAGGATTGAAGGAATGAAGTATATTGCAGAGTATTTTGACAGTTTCTATATGAAGCGTGAACTGAACAGAAATTTTGATGCAATAGAAAAACTACATAGCTGGTGCGAAGAAAATGGGAAAGAACTCTATCTTCTTGCAAATAGCGGATGTCTTAATAATTGCAGTGTGCATAATTTTCATGATAATTTAGTTGCCCACGAAAACGAAATTTCAAAAATGGATAATGCATACAATTTCGGCGGAATTTGCAAAGAATTCTTAAGAAAAGAGGAGAATTATATCGCTCTTATAGAAAATACAAATTTCATCAGACCTGAGGATATTCATGAGTACGAGCCATATTTCAAAGCGGCAAAGCTCGCAACACGTGTAAATCCAAGACCTGTCCGTATTCTTGAAAGCTATATAAGAGGCTCATACAATGGAAATATTTTGGAACTTTTAGAGCCTGCACACAATATTTACCCCTACATTGTAGAAAACGGCAACCCACTGCAGCTTAGAAAGCTTGATACAGACATTGCATTTTTAGAATGATGAAAAAGCTTTATATTGAACCCATATCCATAAAATACAAGGAGGTTATTATGTTAAATAGTGAAATCATTAAAAAAGCCGCGCTTGAAGCAGGAGCTGATGCTTGCGGTATTGCGCCCATATCCCGTTTTGAGGGTGCGCCCAAGGAAATGGATCCACGATACCTTTTCCCCGGTGTAAAGAGCATAATCGGATTTGTGTTCAGAATACCCCGTGGTGTGCAGCGTGGTATTGAAGAGGGTACGCAGTTTTATCAGTATCCGTCAATGGCATACGGCGGAATCAATGAAATCTTTGCGCCTGCCGTTCTTCATCATGTTGGAAGAGTAATTGAGGACGAAGGATACGAGGCAGTTGTTTATCGTAACACAGGTGCAAGAGGTGTTGTTTCAGATATGGACGGAAGTCCCGGAAACACACTTTCCCCCGAAGAACAAATTGAGGTAAGTAAAAACGCAAAAGCTAAGACTAACCATCACAGAAGTGTTCAGTTCACCCGTGAGGTGGCGGAGGGCAAGGTGCCGCCGGATTTGCAGTTCCAGTTCCGTATTGCAGCAGTTGCCTGCGGTCTTGGTGAAATCGGATGGAGCAAGATGCTCTTAACACCCCAGTTTGGTCCGCTTCAGCGTGTAGCATTTATATTTACAGACGCCGAGTTTGACGAATATGACGAAATGTATAACGGAAAGCCCCTTTGCAGAAAATGCGGTGCGTGTGTAAGAGAATGTCCCGGAGGATGTATCCCTGCCCTTAATTCAGGAAAAACAATCACTGTTGACCTTGCAGGTAAAAAGCTTGAGTGGGGCGATATAGATATGTGGAGATGTTACGCATTCTATACTCACGGCGGAAGATACTATAATCCATTTGTTCCCAAGGAAGTATTCGATAAGAATGAAAACGGAAGTCTTGACCTTCTTGAAGGAATTACAAACGACGCAAACGAAAAAGAAGTTATGAAGGTTTATACGGCTCTTGAAAAATATTTCCCCAGCTGGGTCGGATATAATATGGCAAAATGTGGTGGATGTATAAGAGCATGTGTATCTGTTCTTGAAAAGAAGGGCGGATGTATGGAAGGCAGATTTAATGAGCCTCTGCGCACAAAAAAAGCATGGAGGATGGACAGATGACAGAGGTTATAGAGTGTAATCTTAAAGGCTTTAATTCTGTTTTTAAATCTGACTCCTGGCAGATTGCAACAATTACGTATGACAAGGGCTACTCAAAGGAGGGCTTTAATCATATGAAACGCCATCTGACCACAGATGAGGTGTTTACACTTATAAACGGAGACGCAATTTTACATACTGTGGAAGATGAAAAATACGTAGATATAAATGTTGAAAGAGGCAATATCTACTGTGTCCATAAAGGAACATGGCATTACCTTGAAATAAGCGAGGATGCAATTTTGATGGTGGTGGAAAACAAAGATTTATTGCCCGAACAATCAGAAAGGATGGAACTTTGATGCTTACTGCAGAAATAATAAAGGATAAAGCGAAAGAACTTGGTGCAGTATTGTGCGGTATTGGCGATATTAAGTATTTCGAGGGTGATGATATTCAGCGAAATCCCCTTAGCATACTCCCCAATGCAAAATGCATAATAGGATGTGCACTTCCTGTTCCGAAGGGATTTTACAAGACTATGGAATCTGAAAGTCAGTTCTATACATATACAAGTGTCGGTGTAAAATATATTGACGAAACCTTTGCGGAAATATTTCTTTTAAAGCTTGGTAATATGATTGAGGATGAAGGCTACGATGCCTGTCTTCAGCGAAATGTACCGGGTATGAGAATTAAAGGGGATAAAACAACAAATCCCGAGGTTAAGAGCACATATGAGCTTCAGTTCGCAAGTCCCGTTGAAGAGGGAAAGCCTGCCCCCGATGTTATTATTGATACAAATAAGGCGGCAAGGGTGTGCGGCCTTGGCAGTGTAGGCTTGCATGGAAAGGTGATAACCCCCGAATATGGCACATACCTTCGTTTTGTCTACATAGTTACAGATGCTCCGCTTGAGTGTGATGCACCCTTTGAGGGCGAGCTTTGCGATGGCTGCGGAGAATGTCTTAAGGCGTGCCCCGGAAATGCAATCTCTTCTGACGGTGTAGATTCATGGCAGTGTAGCGTTTACTACAGAGGTGCACATAAATCAAACCCCTTTATGAAGGATGATTTCTTAAAAGACCATCCTGAGAGAGAGGCAATTTTAAATGGAGAAAAGAAGTTTGACATTGAAAGTGCAAAAGCGCTCTACCCCTATCTTCGTTTCCTTCCTGAAACTCACTTTGGATATGTTCCGTGTCTTTGCGGTAAGAAATGCGAAATTGCATGCAGAAAGCATTTGAAGGGGGAATCAGTATGAAAAATTTGATTATTGAATGTGCAAAAAAATACGATGCTGACGTTGTAACCTTTACATCAGCCAAGCGTTTTCCAAAGGACAGTGCACTCTTTAAAATATTTCCCGAGGTAAAGACTGTTATCGGACTTGGCTTTAGAGTGCTTCGTGGAATGTACAGAGGTGTTGAAGAGGGTACAGTGTATTATCAGTATACAACGATGGGTGTTGAAAATTTAGAAGAAACTGTTATGCCCTTTGCTATGCTTCAGGTTGCGTCTGTGATAGAAAGAAATGATTTTATCGCGCTTCCTCAAAGACGTCATCAGACAATTATGAAAGAGGAAAACAGTACTAATCCCGAGGTTGACTATACCGATATATTCAGGGGTATTACAGCCGAAACACAGCTTGACTTTGAAGAAACGGCTGCAATTTGCGGAATTGGTGAAAAAGGCGTTGGAGGCAGAATTATAAACAAGAAATACGGCCCGTTTATAAGATACTGTTTCGTGCTTACAGATGCAGAAATTGAAGAAACTCCAAAGGAAACATATAACCTCTGCGATAATTGCGGAGAGTGTATCAAAGCTTGTCCCGGTCATGCAATCAGCGATGAGGGAAAGGTCGACCCGTGGAGATGCGCAGTTTATTATAACGGTGCAAATGGAAGCAAGAATCCCTTTATGCCACCGGATGCATTTATGGATTTTGAAAACAGGCTTGATATTATAAAGGGCGACGCAGTATTTGACAGCGAAGAAGCAAAGGAAATACTTGATAACATTTATTTCTATCCGCCGGCAAAGCATTTCTACCGTTCTTCTATCTGCGGAAGAGCGTGCGACAGAGCGTGCTATATTCATCTTGAGGAAAAGGGACTTCTTTCCAAATCGTTCAAAAAGAAATTCAGAAATGGCGAGGATTGGAAATTAGATACCAAGCAGTTTGAAACCTTAAAAAGAGAAAAAGAATGGAAGTTTACTGAAAAAAGCAATTAAAGGAGATGTTTTTATGAGTAAAGAAAAAATTAAAATTGCCGTTATCGGCTGCGGAAGATTCAGCCAGTTCTTCGTACCGCTTTTCAAGGCGCATCCTTCTGTAGAAGAAGTATACGTATGCGATTTGAAAAGAGAGCGTGCAGAAGAATTTTCCCAAAGATTTGGTGTGAAAATAGTTGATAGCTTTGAGGAAGCCCTCGCTTCCGATAAAATAAATTCAGTTGCTATATTTACTCAGAGAACTCTGCACGGAAAAATGGTAATAGCATCGTTAAAGGCAGGAAAACATGTATACAGCGCTGTTCCCTGCACAACAGATATTGATGAAATTATTGAAATTAAAGAGCTTGTTGAAAAGACAAGACTTACATATTCAATGGGCGAAACGGGCTACTACAGAGCACCTGCTATTTTCTGCCGTCGCGAATTTAAGAAAGGAACCTTCGGCAAATTCACATACGGCGAGGCTCACTATAACCACGATATCAGAAATATGGAACAAAGCTTCCGCAGCAGCGGCGGTGATGACTGGAAGAGATTTGCAGGCGTTCCGCCTATGTTCTACCCCACCCACTCCACATCTATGATTCTCAGCACAATGCCGGGAGTGTATGCAAAGAAAGTTGTTGCATTCGGCTTTAAAGAAAGCCCCAGAACTGATATTTACGGTACAGACGGTCAGAACAATTATAATAATCCTTTTGCTAATACAACAATGCTCCTTGAGCTATCAAACGGCGGTATAGCAAGAATCAGCGAAAACAGATGTGTAGGTTGGTTCTGCCCTGAAACATACATCTCTCAGTTCTATGGAACAGACGGCGGATACGAATTCTCCGTTGCAAGGCATAGTATTTCTCATTGGGATGAGGAAAATCCCGGCAAGGTTATTATGAAGGATGTAACGGCAGAGCTTCAACCCAAGGTTGTTTATGA
The DNA here is from genome assembly GCA_045596985.1 of Clostridia bacterium. Classification (GTDB taxonomy): domain Bacteria; phylum Bacillota; class Clostridia; order UMGS1883; family UMGS1883; genus UMGS1883. The sequence continues at coordinate 38,745 of JAZODM010000054.1, read as the reverse complement.
CCTTTTGAATTCTGATTATGAAAAGGCAATTCATGAAGTAGCTAACGGACTTGGATTTTTAGAGTCATCGCCGATACAGCCACTTCACAGAGTTCCAAAAGAATTTGAGGGAATTGATAATAGACATAACGGCACTCATCACTTCCTTATCGATGATTTCTGCCGTGCATATGATACAGGCAAGCTCTCACCCACTCACATCTGGAATGCCGCAAGATACAACATCCCCGGACTTACAGCACATCAGTCTGCTCTTAAAGGCGGTCAGGTTATGGATGTAATTGACCTTGGTAATCCTCCTGACGATTGGGAAGTTCTCGATGTAGATGAATTAGTTTAAGCGTACTCCGTTTTTATGTTAAAAATATGTTTATTGCATCCAATAATTCATAATCATTACAAAAAATGTAAAGTGTAAAAAACGTCAGAACTTATATCTTGTTTTAGTACGAGCCTTTATGTTGCTGTAGATCCTACCCCTCTAAGAGACGATCAAGACAATATGGTTGATGCTGCTGTCGAAAAACTCGACTTTGATGACGACGAAAAATACGTTGAATGAGAAACTTTACATTTGCCACAACACTATATTGAAAACTATCTATAAGCTCAAACTTTACGGCAAAAAACAAGTAGCGAGAGATAATTATATTATTTACAAAAGCCCGCAACTATCGCAGTTGTGGGCTTTTGTTTTACCCATTTTTTGCAAATTCACTACAAATGGGTAGATTTTTTAATAGAGGTAGTATAAAAAAAGAACTTCTATTACCACATAAGGAGCTGCAGCGGAATAGGAATCCGCTCTGATACACCTCTTGTTATAAATTTTTGGTTATTAAAAATATTTACACCTCCGACATTTAGTTTCATATATATGATATATATTTCACCCATATTAAAAACTGATTTGATATATAACAAAATATTAAGGAGGTATACATACAACAATAAATTAAGAAAGTTTCTAATAATCACTACAGGAAGGAGCGTGTTCTATATAAGGCTATATAAGTAAATAAGTAAATAAGAATATTTTTAACTAAGTTAATTTATGCATTAGATTATTACTCTAATTATTAAATTATATATTTACAAATTTGCGAAACTGAAAGGAATTGATATATATGAAAATCCATACTTTTGAATTAAGTTTAATGCTTACCGGCGATGAGTATACAAAGAAGACAAGCCTGATGGAACAAGGGTATACCAACATTGCCGACATTGCGTTTCTATGCGGCTTTAATGACCCTCTGTATTTTTCAAAAGTTTTCAAACAGCAACTTGGCGTTTCCCCGCGTAAGCATATTGAAGACATTGCTGCAACACTAAAAAATGATAATCTTTAATTTCATACAGGAGTACGGAAATACCTCCAACAAAAGCGAGTACACAAAAGTCAAATACTGACTTTTATGCACTCGCTTTTCTATTTCTGCTCAATCCATTTATTTGTCAAAAATTTTATGTATTCCTTACCCCACCACATCATATATCAATGCTTTCATCTGTGGTGCGGTTTCTTCTATTGTAACGGCGCTTTCAAAAGCTATGCTTGCGCCATTAAGCGATATTTTATCATTTGTATGTAGCACGGCAATGACATCACCCTTTTTGACACTGTCGCCCGTCTTTTTGACGAGGGTTATTCCTGCGCTATGATCAATAGTATCCTCCTTTTTCTTTCTTCCGCCGCCTAAATCCACGCACACACTGCCTATCTTTTCGGCATTCATATGGGTAATATAACCGTCTTTTGATGCATAAACTTCTTTTGTTATTGATGCTTTTTTAAACAAATCGGTGTTTTCTGCAATTCTTGCATCGCCGCCCTGTGCATCTATCCATTCACAGAATTTTTCCAGTGCCTTGCCACTGTCGATTGCATCATTCGCTTTATTTATAGCGTCTTCATAAGGGATATTTTGCACCATTGATACCATTTGTGCGGCAAGTGCGCACGATACCTCGCGCAGAGGGCTATCGCCCCTGCCCTTTAAAATGTCAATCGCCTCAATAACCTCGAGGGAGTTTCCTACCGCATTTCCAAGCGGAATATCCATATTTGTAATAAGTGCACGCGTGTTTCTGCCGCAGCTTTTGCCTATATTCACCATACAATCTGCAAGTGTACGCGCACTTTCCTCATCCTTCATAAATGCACCGCTGCCGACCTTGACATCAAGCACGATGTTCTTTGCGCCGGCGGCTATTTTCTTGCTCATAATACTTGATGCGATAAGAGCGATACTGTCAACAGTTGCCGTCACATCACGAAGGGCGTAAAGCTTTTTATCAGCAGGGGCAAGGTTTGCACTCTGCCCGCAGATGGCAATGCCAACCCTCTGTGTCTGTGCCATAAATTCTTCGCGTGTGAGGGTTGTTTTATATCCGGGGATTGATTCAAGCTTATCCACAGTTCCGCCCGTATGACCTAAGCCACGCCCCGACATTTTTGCAACCTTACAACCAAGGGATGCAGCAATAGGTACTGTAATGAGGGAGGTCTTATCCCCTACGCCGCCCGTGCTGTGCTTGTCTGCCGTCTCAACTCCAAAGCAGGATAAATCAATACAGTCGCCTGAATTTGCCATCGCCTCGGTAAGGGCGCTTATTTCCCCATCAGTCATTGTGTTAAAATATACTGCCATCAGAAATGCCGACATCTGATAATCGGGGATTGCCCCCTTTGTATAATCATTTATCATTGTGAAAATTTCCTCGCGCGAGAGTGTCCCCCCGTCGCGCTTTTTGCGGATAATATTATACATAACTCTACCTCAATTTAGGCATAAGGCAGTCCAGCCCAATATGCCTTAAACTTGTTAAATTTTTATTCTTTTTATTTGTCGTTCTTGAAAGGCGTAAGCCTATCTTCGTCCTCCGCATAAAAATTATATAAAATTTTCCTGCGTTTAAGGTCGAAGAGTTTAAAAACAAGAAATTTTGTTATAAGACAAAGAAAATTCAAGAATAATACTGACGTATATTTGCGGAATTTTCTGCAGTATTATACGAAATTTCTGTTTTTAAACCATATCGGGCTGGGCTACCTTATGCCTAAACTGTAACGGTAATATTTTGGAGAATTTATACTCCTTTATCTTTTTTCCGTTATACAGATATATTTTAAAATCACCGTCACAAAACTCCGAGAGTGCCTGACGGCACACACCGCACGGCGGACAAAAATTAACTATCTCACCCTTTTCTCCACCGACAATTGCAATCGCCTCAAATTCCCTTTCCCCGTTTGCAACTGCGCTGAATAGTGCCGTACGCTCTGCACAGTTTGTCACACTGTATGCGCCGTTTTCAATATTGCAACCCTTGTATACCTTCCCATTTTTTGAAAGAAGCGCCGCACCTACCGTAAAATTTGAATAGGGTGCATACGCGCTTTGCATAGCCTCTATCGCATTTTGAATAAGCTCATTTTTCGTCATACAATCTCCTCCAGAAAGCTTTTGCCCTGCAGTGAATATTCTATATCAAGATACTGTGCCACCGTAGCGGCAATATCGGAAAATCCTTCGCGCGTTCCTAAATTTATACCCTTTATCTTCTTTGAATAAATAATCATCGGTATATATTCGCGCGTATGGTCAGTTCCGGGAAAGTTGGGGTCGCAGCCGTGGTCTGCCGTAATTATCAATAAATCGTCCCCGCGCAGCTTTTGTATGAGCTGCGGCAGAAAGCTGTCAAAACGGCTCAGCGCGTCTGCGTATCCGTCTATATCATTTCTGTGCCCGTAAACCATATCAAAATCAACTAAATTTGCAAAACAAAGCCCCTCAAATTCCTTCTGCGCAATTTCAAGAATTTTTGCACAGCCATCTTCGTTATTTTTAGTGGGATGACTTTCACTGATGCCCTTTCCTGCGAAAATGTCGCTTATCTTTCCAATGGAAATCACACTTTTCCCGTTTTTTTGAAGAAGGTCAAGCAGTGTATCACACGGCGGTTCAAGGGAAAAATCGTGCCTTCCATCGGTGCGGTAAAACCTAGATGCCGTTCCATTAAACGGGCGTGCGATTACTCTGCCCACTCCGTTTTCACCCGTCAGCATTTCGCGGGCAATGCGGCAATAGCGATAAAGCTCCTCCCTCGGCACAACATCCTCATGCGCAGCTATCTGGAACACACTGTCCGCCGAGGTGTATACGATAAGGCTGCCGCTTTTCATATGCTCCTCCCCATAATCTTCAATAACCTTTGTGCCCGAATATGGCTTGTTACAAAGCACGCCACGCCCTGTGCGGTGCGAAAATTCATCAATAACCTCTTTGGGAAATCCGTCAAGAAAGGTCGGGAAAGGTTTATCAAGGATTATTCCTGCAATTTCCCAGTGACCCGTGGTGGTGTCCTTTCCTGCCGATTTTTCGCAAAGTCTGCCCACTGCACTGCACTCTAAAGGCTGCCTTTCAAGAAAGCTTAGTCCCTCTATGTTTCCGATTCCCATTTTGATAAGGTTTGGTATATTAAATTTTTCAGATTTACTTATGCTTTTCAGTGTATGCGCACCCGCATCTTTGTAAAGGTGTGCATCAGGGAGTGCCCCTGCACCCACACTGTCAAGCACGATTAAAAACACACGTTTCATAATAAAACCGTCCTCTTTATCAGTATATATTAAATCGCGTCTTAAAATCAACCCTTTTAACAAAAGTTTAGGCTACATTTATATTGAATTATATTTCAGAATATGGTAAAATATATAATGTAATTTTATTTGTAAGAGGATAACTTCTATGACGTATGAGGAGCTTCGTTCTTCAATTAAAGATGGTAAGATTTCTCCGCTTTATATTTTCGAGGGGCAGGAGGATTTCCTGATTGAATTCTGCCTGGGGGAGCTTAAAAAGGCGCTTATCGAGCCGTGGTCGGAAATGATGAATTTTAAAAGCTTTTCTGAGCTTCCACCATTTTCCGAGGCGCAGGATTTTATGGAAACACTCCCCGTGATGAGTGAGCGTAAGCTGCTTATTTTTCGAAAATGCGGTCTTTTTTCGGGGAATATTAAAAACAAGGCACAGTGGGAGGCGCTTTTTGCCAGTGTGCCGCCGTTTTGCTGCGTTGTAATATGGGAGGGTGCGCCTGAAAAAGGGAAAAAAGCATCTACTGTTCAAAAAAGCGCCCAGAAGGGCGGTGCGGTCACGGTGGAATTTCCGCTGCGCACCGAATCAAACCTTAAAGCCTGGGTTACAAAAATCGCTGCGGCAAGCGGTAAGACAATTGATGCAAAAAATGCGCTCTACCTTATAAATTCCCTTGACAGACGGATGCGCCCTATTAAGACGGAGCTTGAAAAAATCATCTCCTTCTCAAAATCGCCACAGATAACGCGTGAGGATATTGACAGTGTAATTGTAAAGCCTGCAATGGAAAACGTGTTCGGACTTATAGATGCAATTTTTGACGGCAGACGTGAAATCTGTTATAACCTGCTTTATACTCTGCGTTCCTTGAAGCAGGAGCCGGTCGGTGTTCTTTCACTGCTTTCGGGGCAGCTTATCACGATTTACAAGGCAAAGCTTCTGCTTCTGGAGGGGAAGTCCCACGCACAGACAGCAGCACTTTTAGGTGGCGGCTACGGCGCTGAAAAAAGCACACGCAAGGCTGAAAAAATTAAGGTTGAGAATATACAGACGCTCATTTCCCTTTGCTGGGAATGTGACAAAAACATCAAGCAGGGTAAGATTGGCGGCTGGGCGGCACTTGAAACGATTATTGCCGAATACAATTTTTACTAAGAAAGGATTTTTATTATGAAATACGAGCTTAAAAACGGTTGGACAACAGATGTTGACAAAGAAATAGTATTTAAGTTTTCCGAGGGGTATAAAAGCTTTTTAGACGTTGCCAAGACAGAGCGGGAAGCGGTTAGCGAGATTGTGCGCCTCGCCGAGAGCTGCGGCTTTAAACCCCTTTCAGACTATACTTCCCTTAAAGAGGGTGACAAGGTTTATGCCATCAATAAGCTTAAGGGAATTATTCTCGCCGTTATCGGGGAGAAAAGCGTGGCAGAGGGTGTTAATATAGTCGGCGCGCACATCGATGCACCCAGGCTTGACTTAAAGCCCAACCCCCTTTACGAGGATGGTGAGCTTGCCTATTTTAAAACGCATTACTACGGCGGCATTAAAAAGTATCAGTGGACGGCGCTCCCCCTTGCACTGCACGGCGTTGTCGTTAAAGCAAACGGCGAAACAGTTAATGTGAAAATCGGTGACGAGGGCGACGATATTACCTTTGTTATTACAGATTTACTTCCCCATCTTGCAAGAGAACAGATGAAAAAACCTGCCACAGAAATAATCGAGGGGGAAAGCCTTAACCTTCTTATTGGCTCAATCCCTGCAAAGGACGAGGAAAAGGATCCTGTTAAGACAAATATTCTTTCCATTCTTAATGAAAAATACGGCATCTGCGAGGAGGATTTCCTCAGTGCAGAGCTTGAAATAGTACCCTCCGCGAATGCGAAGGACGTGGGCTTTGACCGTGGACTTATCGGTGCATACGGTCATGACGACAGAGTTTGCGCATACCCTGCACTTATGGCAATTCTTACAACAGATGCGTGCGAAAAAACTGCCGTATGTCTTCTTACCGACAAGGAAGAGGTTGGCAGTATGGGTAATACGGGTGCAAGGAGCGACTTCCTCAAACTCATTCTGATGGAAATTATGGATAAAAAGGGCGAGGTCGCGACGGAGCTTAATCTTCTGCGCTCTCTTGACAGAAGCTATTGTCTGAGTGCCGATGTTAGTGCGGCATTTGACCCCAACTTCCCTGCCCCCTACGAAAAGCGTAATGCAGGAAAGGCAAACTACGGTATCACAGTGGCAAAATACACCGGCTCGGGCGGAAAGGGCGGCTCCAGCGATGCCTCGGCAGAGCTTATGGCGAAAATCCGCACCCTTTTCAACGATAACAACATCCTCTGGCACGTTGCCGAGCTTGGCAAGGTTGATGCAGGCGGAGGCGGTACAATCGCGCAGTACGTTGCAAACCTCGGCGTTGAAACGGTTGACTGCGGTGTGTCGGTGCTGAGTATGCACGCACCGTATGAAGTGGTGTCAAAGCTTGACGTGTATATGACATATAGAGCTTTCCACGTATTCTTCAGATAAAAAGGATTGATTTTATGCGAATAGATAAATTTTTGAAGGTTTCCCGAATAATCAAGCGCCGCACCGTTGCCAACGAGGCGTGCGACGCAGGACGTGTCAGCATTAACGGCAAGGTTGCAAAGGCATCTGCCGAAATAAAGTGCGGCGACATTGTGGAAATACGCTTTGGCGAAAGGCTGATAAAGGTCAGGATTGAGGATATAAAGGAGCATACCCTGAAAAACGATGCAGCATCGCTTTATACAGTTCTGGAGAATAATTAGCCGAGAGGGAGCAAATATGAAAACACTGTTTGAATTATTTTGCGCATTTTTCAGGATAGGCGCATTTACCTTTGGCGGCGGATATGCAATGCTGTCGCTTATACAGAGGGAGGTTGTCTACAATAAAAAGTGGGCAACTGATGAAGAGGTGCTTGACTACTATGCCGTTGCGCAGTGCACCCCAGGCGTTATTGCGGTAAATACCGCAACCTTTGTCGGTTATAAGCAAAAGGGGATTTGGGGCGCGATTTTTGCAACGGCAGGGGTTATCGTTCCCTCCCTCATAATAATATGTGTTATAGCGGCAGTGCTGCAGAATTTTATGCAGTATGAGATAGTGCAGCATATCTTCGGCGGAATACGCGTCGCGGTTGCGGTACTTATTATAAATGCAGTTATTACAATGGGTAAGAAGGCAATTAAGGATAAGCTTTGCGCTCTTCTTGCACTTTTATCGTTTGTAATTTCTGTCATTTTCCCCTCTGTGTCGCCCGTTTTTATTGTGCTTGCGGCGGCACTTGCAGGTAATCTTGCAAAAAAGGGGGGCGCTGAAAAATGATTTTTTTAAGGCTTTTCTGGGAATTTTTCAAGACGGGTCTTTTCTCCGTCGGCGGCGGTCTTGCCACCATCCCTTTTCTTAAGGCGATGGGCGCGGCATACGGCTGGTTTGATGAAAAGCTTCTCGGCAATATGATTGCCGTTGGCGAATCAACCCCCGGCCCTATCGGTGTAAATATGGCGACATATGTGGGCTTTAGCGTGGGGTATGACAATTTTGGCATAGCAGGCGCACTTTTGGGCAGTGTTATCGCAACAGTGGGACTTGTCCTTCCGAGCGTTATTATAATTATAATCGTGGCAAGGCTTCTTACGGCATTCAAGGAAAATAAGATTGTGAAGCGCTCCTTTTATTTAGTCCGCCCTGCCGTTACGGGTATGATTGCCTCCGCCGCAGTTATGATGATAAAAAGCGGCATTTTCACAAACGGGGGAAATCTTCTCCGCGCAATTAACATAAAGGCGGCAGTGCTTTTCGCACTCCTTCTCTTTTTCACCAATAAAATAAAGCTGCACCCCATTTTTTATATCATAATTGCAGGCGCAGCAGGGGCGATTTTATCGCTTTAGAAAGGATACAGACTAATGGATATTTTAAAGCAACTGTGTGCAGAACTGCAGACAGACGAAACAAAAACACAAAACGTCATAAACCTTCTTGATGAGGGTAACACTATTCCCTTTATTGCGCGTTACCGTAAGGAGCTTACGGGAAATATGGACGACCAGCTTGTCCGCAGTATTTCCGTGCGGCTTGAAGCGCTTCGTGCAATAAAGGAGCGTAAGGCGGAGGTTATCCGCCTTATTGATGAGCAGGGAAAGCTCACTGACGAAATTACAAAGGCGGTTGAAAGCGCAAAAACCCTCACCGAGCTTGAGGATATATACCGCCCCTACAGACCGAAGCGAAAAACACGTGCAAGTGTCGCACGTGAAAAGGGGCTGGAGCCTCTTTCCGCCCTTATCCTTGCACAGGAATTTTCAGGCGATATAGAGGCGGAGGCGGCAAAATATATAAACGAGGAAAAGGATGTTCTTTCCGCCGGTGAGGCTATAGGCGGCGCACTTGACATTATTGCGGAGGATTTAAGCGACAACGCAGATTACCGCAAAAACATACGCCGCCTTACTTATATGAACGGCAACCTTGCAAGCAAGGTTACAAAGAACGAAAACTCCGTTTATCAGATGTATTACGAATTTTCAGAGCCGGTTAAAACGGTTGCCGACCACCGCATACTTGCAATTGACCGCGGCGAAAAGGAGGAAGTGCTCAGCGTTAAAATAGACGTAGATGCACAAATCCTAACCGATTACTTATGTAAAGAGGTTGTAAAGGATAACTCTGAACTTTCATCTCTTGTAGTATCTGCTGTTGAAGACGCTTATAAAAGGCTTATTGCACCATCAATAGAAAACGAAATTCGCAATACCCTTACCGAGCGTGCACAAAACGGTGCAATCGGACTTTTCAGTGTTAACCTTAAAAACTTACTTATGACACCGCCTGTTAAGGGCTATACCGTGCTCGGTGTTGACCCCGGCTACCGCACGGGATGTAAGCTTGCCGTTGTTGACAGTACGGGGAAAGTGCTCGAAACAGGCGTAGGCTATTTCACCCTTGAGCATCACGATACAGAAAAAGCAAAGAAACAGATAAAATCGATGATTGAGCGAAATGACGTCTCCCTTATCTCTATCGGCAACGGTACTGCCACAGGCGAAAGCGAGAAGTTTATTTCCTCGCTTATCAGCGAAATGGACAAACCCATTAAATATATGGTTGTTTCCGAGGCAGGCGCATCGGTTTACAGTGCAAGTGAGCTTGGCGCAAAGGAATTTCCCGATTTTGACGTTTCACTGCGCAGTGCCGTATCTATTGCGCGCAGACTTCAGGATCCTCTTGCAGAGCTTGTAAAGATTGACCCACGCTCCATCGGTGTCGGTCAGTATCAGCACGATTGTAATCAGAAAAAGCTTTCGGGCGCGCTTGGCGGCGTTGTGGAGGATTGCGTAAACAACGTCGGTGTTGACCTTAACACTGCATCGGCGTCACTTCTTGGCTATATTTCGGGTATTTCCTCGGCAGTTGCGAAAAACATCGTTGACTACCGTGAGGAGAATGGCTCATTTTCTACGCGCAAGGAGCTTTTAAAGGTTAACAAGCTTGGAAACAAGGCATTCGTTCAGTGCGCAGGCTTTATGCGTATACCGGGCGGCAGCGAATTTCTTGACAATACATCTGTCCATCCCGAAAGCTACGATGCGGCAAGGGCGCTTATTACAGAGTGTGGCTATAACGCAGACGAAAGTGCGAAGGGCGATTTTTCAGACATTAAGGGGCGTGTTACAAAAGAAACTGCAGAAAAAATCTGTGCGGAGTTTAACATAGGTATGTTTACATTGCGTGACATCTGCGACACCCTTGCAAAGCCGGGGCGCGATATGCGTGACGAGCTGCCAAAGCCGCTACTTCGCAGTGGTTGTATGTCACTTGACGAACTGACAAACGGAATGATTTTAGAGGGAACTGTAAGAAATGTAATAGACTTCGGTGCATTTGTAGATATTGGTGTACACCAGGACGGTCTGGTGCATATTTCGCAGATTTCAGATAAGTTTATCAAGCATCCTACAGATGTCCTTAGCGTCGGCGATATAGTTAAGGTTAAAATCCTTGACGTCGATAAAGAAAAGAAGCGAATTTCGCTATCAATGAAAATATAATTTTTTCCTACAAAAAAGAGGCGCTATTGCCTCTTTTTTTGCATCGTTGCACTTAACAAAAGCCTCCCTTGTGTAAAGGGAGGTGAGTTTGCGCAGCAAACTCGGAGGGATTGTTATGTGGTATGTGCATTTTCTCGCACTCCGAGCCAAAATCAAATGTTTTTTGTCCAAAATAGTATTGTTATGTGTTTTTCTGTATGATATTATTCTAATATAACCTAAACGAAAGGATGTTTTCTATGAAAAAGCTTAAAGTCATACTTATTGGCGCTGGCGGCAGAGGCGTCGGCTATACCGACATTATGGCACAAATGCCCGATAAATACGAAATCGTTGCCGTTGCAGAACCGATTGAGGCAAGAAGAGAATACATACGCAAAAAACACAATGTTCCTGAAAATATGTGCTTCACCACCTGGGAGCCGCTTCTCGAGATGGAAAAGGTGGCAGATGTTGCCGTTATCGCGACTATGGATCAAATGCATTATGACCCAACTATGAAAGCTATTGAAAAAGGTTATGATTTACTATTGGAAAAACCCGTAACCCCCACACCCGAGGAATGTTACGACATTGCAATTGCCGCTAAAAAGAAAGGGGTAAAAATACTTGTTTGTCACGTTCTTCGATACACCTTGTTTTACCGTACACTTAAAAAGCTTATTGATGAAGGCGCAGTAGGCGACGTTGTTTCAATTCACGCGGATGAATGTGTCGGCAACGTACACCAGAGCCACAGCTTTGTAAGAGGAAACTGGGGCAACGAGGATGAGTCAAGCTTTATGCTCCTTCAGAAATGCTGTCACGATATGGATATCCTTCAGTGGCTTATGAATAAGGAGTGCAAAAGAGCACATTCTTTCGGTTCTCTCACACATTTTACAAGGAAAAATGCGCCCGAGGGCTCTACAGAATTTTGCCTTGACGGCTGCCCTCATATGAAGACTTGTCCTTACAGCGTGGAGAATGTCTACCTCGGTGAAAAACGTGTCAAATGGATGCGCGACCGTGTTACCGATGACCTTAACGCTACAGATGAGGAAGTTAAAGAAGCTCTTCGCACAAATAACTACGGCAAATGCGTGTACAAGAGCAACAATAATGTAGTTGACCATCAGGTTGTTAATCTTGAGTTTGAGGATGGTGCAACAATTTCATTTAATATGAACGCCTTTAACAAGGGTGGCAGACATATCCGCATTATGGGTACAAAGGGCGAACTTTCAGGCAGTGCAGATGAAACAAAAATCACCTACTTTAACTTTGAAAGTGGCGAAACCACAATCATTGCCCCTTCAGATGCTCCCTTAGGAGATACAATTGATTCAGGCCACGGCGGCGGCGATGCAGGTATTGTTAACGTGCTTTACGAATACCTCACAGTTGGTTACGAGGGTGACCTTCTCAGCGAAATCGGTGTTTCGGCTAAAAACCATATGATCGCTTTCGCAGCAGAACATTCAAGACTTACCGGAGCAGTAGTCGATGTTGAGGAATATACGAAAAAATACAGCAAAGGACTTTAATAAATCGCACAAAAAGGAACACAGATTGATGACTGAACAGAACCAGTAAAAACGGACAATAGAAAAAAAGCACCCCCTATGGTATAATGAAAATATCATAGGGGGAATTTTTATGCCAAGAAGTTATAAATGAGACAAATGGGGACGTACATTTTTGAGACAAATGGGGACGGAGACAAATGGGGACGGAGACAAATGGGGACGTACATTTTTTGTCAACTGTGAGACAAATGGGGACGGAGACAAATGGACAAATGGGGACGTACATTTTTTGTCAACTTTTATATATAACTCCCCTCGATACGCCTGTTACCCTCTCTATTTGCCGTATTGAAAACTCTTTCTTCAATTCATTCAATATAGAATTTCTCTCGTTTCTCTCCATTTGCCCTATAGATTTAGGTTCTATTTTGTACTTTTGGCATATCTTTCGCCTTATTTCATCGTCACTTACTTTCATTTTATCATCTATTAGGAATATTGAAGTTTCTTCCTCAGAGTGAAATTCTTCAAAAGCTCTTTTGTCTATTAAGCTTAGAACAAAATCTTTATCTGCCAACCCAACTCTACCATCTATATATTCAGGATAACTTGACCACTTATATTCATTGATTTCCTCTACCAATCCTGCTTTGACAGGATTTTGATGTATGTACCTGACTACTGATAAAAAATACTCATCTACGTCTATTGGTTTACTTTTATATCTGTTAGCTATAAGTGCCCCGCTTCTTTTATATTTAATATTGTACCACCTTGCATATTTGGTTAATATTCTTTTCATTATCAAAGATATGTCTCCACTTTCCTTTTCTTTCAGCAAGATGTGAGCGTGGTTGCTCATAAAACAGTATACGTATATCTCGTATTTCATTTCTTCCTTTACTGTGCTAATTACTTTTATCAGCTTTTCATAATCTTCTGCTTCTTCAAATATATGTTGCTTATTTACGCCTCTGAAAACAACATGATATAATCCGCTTTTACTTATTTCTCGTGCTGCTCTTGCCACTTCCATCACCTCTAGTATGATTATATCATATACTCTTTGTGTGTTCAACAAAAAGTTGACAAAAAATGTACGTCCCCATTTGTCCTTATTTCTCGTGCTGCTCTTGCCACTTCCTTCACCTCTATTATGATTATATCATATATTCTTTGTGTGTTCAACAAAAAGTTGACAAAAAATGTACGTCCCCATTTGTCCCATTTGTCTCCAAAAAAAGAACAGCCCCTTTCGGGACTGTCCTTTTTTAATTGACTATTAATTTTATAAGAGTCAAAGATTAGGAAACTGTAATCTGGCCTTCAAGTGTTATATAACCAGTCTTTGTTACCTTAACGTCAACAGTAGGTGCTGCTGTACATGTAACTTCAAAGTCGCCTTCTGTCGCTGTAGGATCAGAGAAGCTTACTGTCTTTGTTGTCCATGTTGTACCACCATCTGTAGAGAACTTAACAGTTGCACCAGCTACAGCATCTTCTACTGTAAACTTACCAGTACCTGGAGTAATAACACTTGCAACTTCACCTTCATATCTGTAAGCAACAACCTCAGCAAGGTCACCGTCTACAAATCTTACATAAGCGTATGATACATAGTCTGTATCGAAGAGTCTCTTGTTACCACGAGCCGTTGTGATTTCAGGAGTATTAGACTCTGAGTAATCAACAAGCACGTAGTTAGCAGCTGACTCGAAGTCAATATTAGCAAGAGCAGCTATAACAGCATTACCAGGAGCTTCATTCTTAACGCCGCCTGCAATTGCGAAGTCATATGTGTCTACATTTGTTACCAAGCCGTAACCAAAGTAAATCTTATCATCAGTATCAACCGCACCGCCTACATTAGGTGTTACAGATGCAACGCCTTCACGGTCAGCATCAAGCAGACATGTAACGTTAGAAACGATACCGTTTGCATCAGGCTCAGCAATAAGGATTACATCACCAATACCAAGAGCTGAAGGCTGAGTCTTGTACTCTGTATCATCTTCATTGTAGATAGTGATTGTTACTTCTTCGCCACCACGAAGACCTGTGATAACATATGCATCGTTATCGTCGATAGTAGTTGTCTTCTTGTTCATAACAACAAGAGCAGTACTGTCAACAGCGATGGGCTGAGTCATACCAAGACCGACAACAACACCGTAAATCTTCTGATCCTTGTCGTATGCATAACCAGTGTACTTTTCATCATCAACCATGAAGTCAGCTACGCTACCAACCTTAACGTCTTCAGCGTCTATAGCAGTCTCTTCTTCCATCTGGTTGCCAGGAGTTACAGGATCCAAATCCTCTACTACGCCATCGTTATCAATATCTTTTGTTGATGAAGAATCCTGCTTAACTGAGAATACTACTGTACCTTCGTCAAAGCTATATGTGTCAACCTTTGTTGAGTATGCATTGAATTCCTTATCATTAAATGAATCAGTTGAAGCACCAACGATTTCTCTAAGAGCTGTAACCTTGTCATTGCTTATTGTAAGCTTAACAACTGGTACATTTGAAGCAAGACTCTGAACTGTTGTATACCATACACCTGTAGCAGTAGGAGTACCACTTACGTCCTTCTTCTCTGCAGTCATGATTGCTTTAAGGTGATCTTCAACTGTCTTAGCAGGTGAGTATTCTTCACCGTTTGCTTTCTTAACCTTAGCGCCGTCCTTGATTTCGTATGCAACTACAGAACCGTCAGAAAGAACAGCTTCAACAAAGGGAACTGTCTCACCAACAACTGTATCTGTGTAGTATCTTGTAACAAGTGCATACTTACCTACAGCTGTAGGAGCAGTATCACTGTAAGCGATTTCACCATCAACGTTAAGGAAGTAGATACCTTCTTCACCGCTGAGTGTTGCAGGCTTCTTGTTGTAGCCAGCAGAAATCGCATATTCTGTACCTGCGATAGAAACTGTACCGTCATCATTGCTGTAAGAATCAACAACACCTGTAACTGTAGCAGATGAAGCATATACTACGTAGCAATCTGTACCAAGCTCTACAACAGAAACTGTATCATTTACAGCAATGTCAGCAGCTGTAGCAGCTACGCCATCCTTGTAAACAACGATTATTCCGTCTTCCTCAGCTGTGTCGAGGTCAGGAGCAGAGCCCTTCTTAGACTCGAATGCGTATTCGCCATTGTACTCTTCAACAGATGTGATAACATCTTCATCTGTGTAAGCAGTTACAAGAACGTAATCGTAATCGCTGTCACCGTCGTTAGAAATGAATTCAATTGTACCACCAAGAGGAAGCTTTCCTTCAAGGTAAGCTGCATCAATTGCAGAAGTAGTCTTAGCAGCATAGTTTGTGTAAACAACAGCACCAGTTGCAAGATCAAGCTCTTCAATTCTTGTTGAACCAACTTCCTTGTAACCAATTGTGCCTGCTACATCGTAGTATCTCTCGTCTGAATCAGCAAGCTGAACGCCGCTGATCTTCTTAACGATGTTCTTCGCTGAATTTTCAACGATAGCTACAACTGTGTCAACACCTGTTACTTCATCTTCAGCGATGTAAGCAATAACGTTCTTACCAAGGTATGCGTTAACGTCTACCTTATCAGCATTTACTGTTGTATAGTTAACACCACTTTCAAGATTCTTATAAGTTAAACCGCTAAATCCCCAAGCATCCATATTGCTGATGTTTACTGTGGGAGTTACGTCAGCCTTATAAGCTTTGTTCTTAGCAACTTCCATGATGGGAGCATCTTCAAGAACGCCCTCTACCTTTGTAACGTCAAGGTATCTTGTAAGGATGTTGTCGTAAGCGTAGCTGTACTCGTCGCCACCGTCTGTTGTCCACTTATCCTGCTCGAAAAGGTTAACTTCAAGAGCATTGTAAGCAAGAACAGCGATTGTGCTTCTTGCAGCAGCGTCGCCAACCTTACCGTTTGCCTTCTTTGTGATGCCTTCAGCAGAAGCGATTGCAAGGTAACCTGTGGGGTAACCACCCTTTGCTGTAGCAGCAAGGTCATAACCAAGTGCAGAAACAATCATCTTAACTGCCTGCTCGTAAGTAACCTTATCCTCGGGACCGTAGTTACCATCGCCATAACCGTTGATGATCTGCTGTGCCTGAGCTACGTTAACGTAACCTGATGCCCAGTGATCAGCTGCAACGTCGTTAAATACTGTTGAACCCATGCTTGACTGTGCCTGATCCTCGTAACCGAGTAAACGGCAGATGATAGCAGCCATCTGAGCTCTTGTAACTGTTTCGTCGGGTCTGAATGTACCATCTTCAAAACCTGTAAGAATGTTAAGGTTTGAGAGGATACCAACAGCCTCAGAAACGATTGTTCCTTCTGCTACGTCTGTGTAAGCAAATGTGCTGATAGCACCCATGCTAAGAATCATAGCAAATGCAAGAACAACTGCGAGTGTCTTCTTGAGATTTGTCATAATCTCTTCCTCCTATAAAATTATATTTTTTGAAAGAGTTCGTTTTTTACTTTCGGCGACCTCTTTCAAATTCACCAAAAGCAGTATCAGGGATTACTCCCGTCTTACTATACTGCGATTATAGCACCGAAAATTTAAGACGTCAATAGGTTTTTTGCAACTGTAATCAAACTGTAATGTTCTGTAATATTTCATTCATATTGTGTCGTGTTTTGTAATATTATGGGTATTTGGTGCAATATGAATGAAACATTACAGAACAAGTTCGAAATGCGGAGTTCGAAATGCGAAATGTTGGTGCAAACTCGGCAAAGGCGAGCTTTGCAAATGGAAAGTTGAAAATGGAAAGTTGAAAATTATGGTGCAAACCCCGACGGGGTTTGTTCCTATTATATATAAGGTAGGAAGTGGGGAATTATCTTATATGGGGGTTGACATTTGATGGTTGGACATATATAATAGGTGCAAGGTAAGATCAAAAACAGTGTAACAGCTGGGCGGTTATGACATCATCTTCTTGTAAGGAGGTGGTAGCTTATGGATAAAGATTACATAATAACATTTATGATAATTCTTATGCTTTTAGCATTAACCATAAAAAAATAACGCCCACGGTCAAATGATGCGTTATTTTTTATAAAAAACCTTATTTGGCATAACCGTTTGAGGTCTTGCCTTTCTTTATGTTTATTATATATTGTAAAATGGCATTTGTCAATACGTTTATCAGAAAAAACAGCCATTTGGGGACGGTCCTGTTTTGCCAACGGACAAAGCCTATGACAAAAGCACAACGGGCGACCGCCAAGTTGAAAGTTGAAAATGGAAAGTTGAAAATTCTGGTGCAAACCCCGACGGGGTTTGTTCCTATTTATATATATAAGGTAGGAAGTGGGGAATTTTTTGTGTGGGGGTTGACATTTAGTGGTTGGACATATATAATAGGTGCAAGGTAAGACCTCTTAACGGTGTATTCACCGGCGGTTATGCCCTCTACTTTTAGATTCACAGGCAACGATGCCGAGTCTACGAAAGGGGGGTATGCTTATGAAAAGTAAGCATTGTACTTATGGCAAAAAAGCTACTTGTAGCAATTTTTGTAGTTATCGTTTTAACGATACTATTCCCCATAAAAGCACAATAGCCGCCCTCTGCTACAGGTCGGCTATTGAAAAATAGTTGAATCTGGGCATAACCGTTTGAGGTCTTGCCTCTCTTTATGTTTATTATATATTGTAAAATGGTGTTTGTCAATACGTTTATCAGAAAAAATGAATGTGGGGACGGTCCTGTTTTGTCAACGGACAAAGCCTATGACAAAAGCTTCGCTGTCAGGAGCCGTCCCCGTTTGGTGATTATCCCAGGGTGGCGGTGCGGTTTTCGCCGTCCCACGTATAGCTAAAATGCGCGCCAAGCTCGTCAAGGCTGATGCAGCACTGACCGTTTAAGGAAAATACTGTTTCAAGATTTATTTGCTGCCCATCTTTTACAAGGACAACCTTCGGAGCTGAAAGAGTATATATTTTATAGAGGGGATTTCCCGCTGTATTTTTGGTTATAGACAGGGGGGTAATCTCCTTATTTTCATTTTCGTATATATATAAGATAGAAACTCCTGCATCGTAGTATGTATCAAAGCCATAGGAATTAAGATTTTCGGCTGTTATACAAAGTGCCTTTTTCCTGCCGAGAGCATAGCAGCAAGGAATTTCCGCTCCGTTAACAAATGCCCGTATATCGGTTTCAAACAAATTTGTATTAAGAAAATCGGCACGTGCAAAGGCACTGTCTAAAAGCGCAGTTGCATCAGAATAGCGAAGTGCATTTGTAGAAGATTTCATTGAAACACTGATTATGCGTGTGTCGCCCCTTTGCGCAGTTGCAGCAATACACTTTCCTGCACGGGTGGTTGTACCCGTTTTAAATCCGTCAGTACCCTCATAAAACTTTTTTCCGCCGGGAAGAAGCAAATTTGTAGCCTCATACTTTTTTCCTTTTATATATACAGTTTGTTTTTTGGTAATTTCAAGAATTTGGGGATGTTTTTTCACAAATTCCCTGATAAGGGTTGCGACACCCTTTGGCGTTATAAGGTTATAGTCAGAAAGCCCTGATGCATCGGTAAAATACGCATTTATGCCCATTTGCGCTGCAGTTTCGTTCATACGGGTGGCAAATACGTCCTCACTGCCTGAGAGGTATTCTGCAATGGCGGTGCAGCAACCGCACGCAGAAACGATTGCCATTGCATCAATAAGGGTGGAGAGGGGTAGCAGCTCTCCCACGGTGAGGGGGATGTTTGTTGCGTCAGGGTCCTTTGGATGGGCGGCGTTGTACGAAATGGGGATAAGAGTTTCGGGGGTAAGCGTACCCTTTTCCATTTCCTCATATACAATATAAAGGGTCATTATTTTTGTAAGGCTTGCAGGTGTCATTGGGGCATCTGCATTTTTTTCGTAAAAAACTTCGCCCGTTTCAAAATCCATTGTGCACGCGCCCGTTGCGGAAAGGTTTAATGCGTGTGCAGGGAAAGATATCAGAAATATTAATATAAGAAGTATTGATGTTATTTTTTTCATTGGTAAACAGTCCTTTTAAATGCGAAATGCGAAATGCGAAGTTCGAAATGTTGGTGCAAACTCTGTTTTGGGGACGGTCCTGTTTTGTCAACGGGCAAGCCCTATGACAAAAGCTTCGCCTTCAGGACCGTCCCCGAGTTTGTTCCGAAATTTTTAATTTGTAAGTGCGTTAACGATTTTGGGGAAGTCCATTGAGTGGGAGGCTTTAACCAAAATCACGTCGCCATCATTTAAGATTGTATCTGCTTTTTGTAAAAATTCTTCCTTTGTTTCAAACCAGAGTGCATTTCCTCCGCTGCAGGCTGAGCCGTTATATGTATTTTTGGAAAGCTCTCCTATTGCAATTAAAAGACCAACCTTACTCTTTGCGGCGTATTCGCCTACAGCCTGATGCAAAATTGCTTCATCTGTGCCAAGTTCAAACATATCGCCCAATATTACGACAGTACGTTTTACATCATCACTCTTTGTTAAAAGGTCAATAGCACTCATAACAGAGGGGGGTGCGGCATTATAGCAATCGTCTATAACGGTGAACTTTGGTGCGCGGATAACATTCACCCTGCCGCTGACTGCCTTTGCGGAGGCAATCCCCTCCACAATCTGCGAATGTGTAAGCCCGAGCCAGCTACCTGCCGCCATTGCAGCCATTGCCGCAAAAAGAATGTGTCTGCCGGGAATATTTATACTACATTCGTAGTGTTCCCCGAACATGGAAACTGCAAAATCTGTTCCGTCAAAGCCTTTTTCAAAAAGTGACTCCACAAATATATCATTATCACCATCAAAGCCGTAATAGCATTTATTATGACGGGAAAGAGTACGAAGAAGGTCATCATCGCCATTTAAAATACAACGTGCAGTCACACTCATATATTCAAAAATCTCACTCTTTGCCTTAAGAATGTTTTCACGGGAGCCAAGATTTTCGATATGTGACACACCGATATTTGTTATTATACACATTGTGGGTTTAGCAATCGAAGAAAGAAGGCGCATTTCATCAAAATGATTCATACCCATTTCCACAACTGCGACCTCGGTATCACGCCTGATAGACATAACGGTAAGGGGAAGTCCAAGTCCGTTATTGAAATTACCCTCGGTTTTAACAACATTATATTTTTGAGAAAGAACGGAGGCAACCATTTCCTTTGTCGTGGTTTTTCCCACACTGCCCGTAATACCAATTACCGTTATATTAAGCTTTGCGCGGTATGCACGTGCAATATCCTGAAGAGCCTTTACGGGGTCATTTACAACAATGCAGGGGTAGCCTTCATACGCACGGTCTGACACTGCACACAAAGCACCCTTCCCTATTGCTGCAGGGATATAGTTGTAGCCGTCGGTGTTTTCGCCCCTGATTGCAACGAAAAGTCCGCCGGGTACAATTTTGCGGCTATCGATAGAGGTATGGGTAAATTTTTCATCAAGCAGAGTGTAATCACCCGTGAAAGAGCCATTTGCAGCCGCCAATGCCTCACGCACGGAAAAATCTATTGTGTGCATAGTAGTACCTCCAGTAAAGTTGAAAATGGAAAGTGAGACACCTTCTCCTCAAGGGGAAGGCTGTTTTGTTGGAATACGGATTTAGTTCGAAATGCGAAGTTCGAAATGCGAAATGAAGGAGGATTTTTTGCCGAAGCAAAAAATCTGCTATTGTCATTTTGGGGACGGTCCTGTTTTGTCAACGGGCAAGCCCTATGACAAAAGCTTCGCTTTCAGGGCCGTCCCCGAGTTAATGACAACCCCTCAGTCACCTGCGGTGACAGCTCCCCTTACACAGGGGAGCCTTTACGGGGGCTTTTAATTTGTAAGTGCGGTTTGGATTATTTTCTCGCAAAGGGCATTATAGTCTATGCCTATTGCCGCTGCCTCCTGTGGGAGAAGGCTTGTGGGGGTCATTCCCGGAAGAGCATTTGCCTCCAGACAGTATATATTATCATCCTTATCAAGAATGAAATCCATCCTCGCATAACCGCCGAGAGAAAGTGCACAAAACGCATCAAGTGCCGCTTTCTGCATCCGCTCCTCCTGCGATTTTGTTATCTGTGCAGGACAAACCTCAACAGTGAGATTTGCCTGATATTTATTCTTATAATCATAAAAGCCCTCTTTTGGAATAATTTCTATAGGCGGAAGAGCCGTTTCACCGATTACACCTACGGAAAACTCTCTGCCGCTGATATATTCCTCTATTAGAATTTCATCCTCATACCTGAAAGCATCGGCGAGGGCGGCGTCAAATTCCTTTTCATTCTTTGCAATTGCAACGCCTATTGAAGAGCCGCCGCAGCAGGGCTTTACAACAACTGCATCTGCTGAAAACTCATTAAACGAAGCTGTTTCGCCCTTTTTTATCATTTTACCCTTTGGTGTAGGAACACCGCAGGCAATAAACGCCTGTTTGGAAAGGTTTTTATGCATACTTACGGCACATCCGAGGTAGCCGCTACCCGTATATTTTATACCGAGCAGGTCAAAAGCCGCCTGAAGTCTGCCGTTTTCACCGTTTTCGCCGTGAAGAGCCATAAAAACAACATCGGCATATGTACAAAGCTCGATTATATTTTCACCAAAAAATACATCGGGGTTTCCGCCTCGCTGTGCCTTTATTTTTTCTATATCGGGAACTTCCTCACTGACCTTTGCTATCTGTACGGGGAAGGTTGCTTTCGCAAACTCTTCCTCTATACTTGTATTAAGCGGATAACCCATAAAAACATCTGCCAGTATGGCGTGGTGTCCGTTTTCAATAAGGGCGTTCTGCACCTTTGCCCCCGTTGTGAGAGAAACATTTCGTTCCGAGCTTGTTCCGCCTGATAATACAACTATGTTCATAAAGATTATCCTTTCTTAGGCGGGCGACCACATAGGGTCGCCCCTACTTTTTTGTTTGGGGACGGTCCTGTTTTGTCAACGGGCAAGCCCTATGACAAAAGCTTCGCCTATTTTGGGGACGGTCCTGTTTTGTCAACGGGCAAGCCCTATGACAAAAGCTTCGCCTATTTTGGGGACGGTCCTGTTTTGTCAACGGGCAAGCCCTATGACAAAAGCTTCGCCTTCAGGACCGTCCCCGTCTGTTGATGTTAGGTAGGGAGAAAAAAGAAGGGCGGATGCCCACATCCGCCCGCTTTCAGGTCGATGTAGGCATCGACCCCTACATTTTAATGATTATGCGTTTAAAACAGATTTATTCCTCTGTTATAAGAGTGTCCTTACGAGAGAAGTTGTAACGACCCATACGGTCAATTTCCACAAGCTTAACATTAATAGTATCGCCTACGTTTACAACGTCTGTTACCTTTTCAACACGCTTTGTATCAAGCTTGCTGATGTGAACAAGACCCTCTTTTCCGGGAAGATATTCAACAAATGCGCCAAAGTCCATAATCTTTGTAACAGTTGCGCTGAATACATCACCGATTTCAATATCGCCTGCTATGCCGCGAACGATTTTGAGGGCACGCTGTGCTGCCTCACCATCTGTTGTGGCAAAGAATACTGTACCGTTATCCTCGATATCAATTTTAACGCCTGTTTCAGCAACAATCTTCTGAATAACTTTACCGCCGCTGCCGATAACGTCACGGATTTTTTCAGGGTCAATAGTTGTTGAAATAATCTTGGGTGCATACTTTGAAAGCTCTGTACGAGGCTCTGCAATGCAGGGAAGCATACACTCGTCAAGGATTTTGTAACGTGCAAGGCGGGTTTTCTCAAGCGCCTCACGAATGATTTCGGGCTTAAGACCGTCAATCTTTATATCAACCTGAATAGCTGTAATACCGTCCTTTGTACCTGCAACCTTGAAGTCCATATCTCCAAAGAAGTCCTCAAGTCCCTGAATATCAACCATTGTGATATATCTGTCGCCCTCTGTTACAAGACCGCAGGAAATACCTGCAACGGGTGCCTTAATCGGAACACCTGCATCCATAAGTGCAAGAGTACTTCCGCAGATACTGCCCTGAGAAGTTGAACCGTTTGAAGAAAGCACCTCTGACACAAGACGAAGTGTGTAGGGGAATTCATCTGTTGAGGGGATAACGGGAACAAGTGCCTTTTCAGCAAGTGCGCCATGACCGATTTCACGTCTGCCGGGACCACGGCTTGCCCTTGTTTCGCCAACGGAGTATGACGGGAAATTGTAGTGATGCATATAACGCTTTGTTTCCTCATCATCGATACCGTCAAGAAGCTGCTCCTCTGAAACCATACCGAGAGTACAGGTTGTAAGAACCTGTGTCTGTCCACGTGTGAACATACCGCTGCCGTGTGTACGGGGAAGAATTCCAACCTCTGACGCAAGGGGACGGATGTCGTCAAGTCCACGCCCGTCTACACGCTTACCGTCATCAAGTATCCAGCGGCGAACAACGTATTTCTGTAATTTATAGATAGCCTCGTCAATTACTGCCTCCATTTCAGGGAAACGGTCAGCAAGTGTCTCATAAACAAAGCTGTAAACCTCTTTCAGATTTTCCTCACGAACGTTCTTATCATCAGTGTCAAGAGCCGCCCTTACCTTATCAATGGCGATTTCCTTAACAGCCTCATAAACATCCTCGGGAACTTCCATATGCTCATAATCAAACTTGGGCTTTCCGATTTCCTTCTGGATACCCTCGATAAATTCACATATTTTTGCAATTTCAGCGTGTGCCGCCATAATACCCTCAAACACTAAGTCGTCGGGCACCTGATTTGCACCTGCCTCAATCATATTAACCTTTTCCTTTGTTCCTGCGATTGTAAGGAACATTTCGCTCTTATCGCGCTGCTCCTTAGTGGGGTTAACAACAACCTTGCCATCAACAAGACCAACTGTCGCACCTGCAATAGGGCCTGCAAACGGAACAGAAGAAATTGAAATTGCGATAGATGCACCAATCATTGCTGTAACAACGGGATCGTTATCCGGCTCCACACTCATAACAGTTGTAACTACTGCTACATCGTTACGAAGGTCCTTGGGGAAAAGGGGACGGATAGGTCTGTCAATACATCTTGATGCCAAAATTGCCTTTTCACTGG
Source organism: Clostridia bacterium (assembly GCA_045596985.1). Classification (GTDB taxonomy): domain Bacteria; phylum Bacillota; class Clostridia; order UMGS1883; family UMGS1883; genus UMGS1883. Next base: position 14,498 of record JAZODM010000054.1, on the reverse strand, counting down.
GACGACCCTCACGCTTTAAGAAGCTGCCGGGGATTTTACCAACGGCGTAAAGCTTTTCCTCATAATCTACTGCAAGAGGGAAGAAATCAACGCCCTCTCTCGGCTTTGCAGATGCAGTTGCAGTTGCGTGTACAACTGTTTCGCCGTAGCGAACAAGGCAGCTGCCGCCGGCAAGCTGTGCCATTTTGCCTGTTTCCACAACGAGCTTGCGTCCGCAAAACTCTGTTTCAAAAGTCTTAAACATACTATACCTCCAAAAAATAGATTTTTTCGAAAGGGTAGTCGTTTATCACTTAGGAAAAAAGGAAACCAACAGGTTGTCCCTCTTTACTAAGTGGTAAACACTAAGCGTAACCGCCCTTCCGAAGATAGGTTCTGCCAAACTACATTAATATCGGGGGAGCAAGCTCCCCCGACAACTGATGAAATTACTTTCTAAGACCGAGCTTTTCAACGATTGCACGGTAACGGTTGATGTCAACCTTTGTAAGATAGTTGAGAAGGCCACGGCGCTGACCAACCATCTTGAGAAGACCACGTCTTGAATGATGATCCTTCTTGTAAACCTTAAGATGCTCGTTAAGGTGATTAATTCTCTCGGTAAGAATTGCAATCTGTACCTCGGGAGAACCTGTGTCACCCTCGTGAAGCTTGTACTGATCGATAATGCTCTGCTTTGTTTCCTTTAACATTAGAAAAACCTCCAAATAATATAATTTCGACTATCTCCACGCTACCAAGGAAGGGGTTGGAGAAACCGCAAACCGTAGCAACGGGATAATATGCCAAGTAGCATATTACCATATACTTTTAATTTTGTCAAGACCTTTAATGCAAAACTCTTGTAATAGGGGTTTGTTTTTCATTTATAGGCAGGAGAGTGTACCCTTCCCCGATAAGATATTCAAGCATCATCGGAAGCATCCGCGCAGTACTTTTTCTGTCGTGCAGAAGTATTACGGGCGCACCGTCGCAGGAGGAAAGCCCCCGCCTTAAATTATCCATCACACGCTGAGGTATGATTTTACCCACACTGTCACGGGGGTCTACATTCCAGTCCCATATGATATAGCCGTTATCTGTAAGATGTCCTGCCTGCGCCTTTGTCAGACGATAACCTGAGCCAAAGGGTACCCTGACAAGTTTTGAGGCGCTTCCCAAAAGAGTGCGGAGAGTTTTCTCAGTTTTTTTCATTTCTTCGAGGGGGGAGGTTTCATTTTCATAAATAGCCTCACTGTGGCTTATTCCGTGAAGTCCTATGCTGTTACCGTTGTGGACGATTTTCTTTATAAAATCAGGGTAAAGATTTATTCTTTCCTCAAGCACGAAAAAGGTTGCTTTTGCATTATACTTAGAGAGGGTATCTACAATATCAGGCGTATTGAGGGTAGGCCCGTCATCAAACGTCAGATATGCAACTTTCTTCTCCTCTTTTGCAAAGGCGTGCTGCAGAAAAAGCATCAGCGGCAGCAAAAGAGCTGCCGCCGCAATTAAATATTGGCATTTTTTGTTTTTCACATTCAACAGTCCCTTCCATATATTTTATGGAAAGGGAGTGGCATTTATGCTTCAAGTGACACTGCGTGGGAAATTGACGGTATACTTTCCCCCTGAAAGGTTGCCGTTGGACTCATAAGCGCACCCGTGGCGGCAAAAAGCACACGGCGCAGATTTCCCTTTTTCATTTCGGGCAGAATATGTCCGCACAAAATTGAGGCGGCACATCCGCAGCCGCTTCCGCCGGCGTGCGTGTCCTGCGTTTCTTTATCAAATATCATTGCGCCGCAATCGTCATATTTGTCACCAATATCAATGCCTTCCTTTGAAAAAAGCTCTTTTGCAAGGCTTTTGCCGATAATTCCCAAATCGCCCGACAAAATCAGGTCATAATACTGTGCCTCCCGTCCGAGCATTTCAAGATGGCGCTTTACCGTATCAACAAAGGCAGGAGCCATTGCCGCACCCATATTACATATATCAGTAACGCCCATATCAACAATTCTGCCGCAGGTGACAGCCTCGACATACGGTGGGGCAGAGCTTTCCCCCACTACAAGCGCACCGCTTCCCGTTACTGTCCACTGCGCATTGGGGGTGCGCTGCCCGCCGTATTCAAGAGGTGTACGAAACTGTTTTTCCGCACTGCAGAAATGACTGCTTGTAGAGCACAGAATATTTTTCGCTGCACCGCCCCCCGTAATTACAGAGCCGAGCACCAGACTTTCCGCCATTGTGGAGCATGCCCCATACACCCCGAAAAACGGAATGTCAAGTCCACGAAGTGCATATCCTGACGAAATACACTGATTGAGCAAGTCGCCCGATATGGAAAAATCAATGTCCTTTTCCTGAAAGCTTCCTTTTTCAAGGGCGAGCTGTACACTGCGGCGAAGATTTTCACTTTCAGCCTTTTCCCACGTTTTCTGACCGAAATATGCATCCTCCTCTACGGCATCAAAGCATTTTCCGTAGGGCCCTTCCCCCTCTTTTTTACCGACAACGGCGGCAAATGACTTTATAGAGGGTTTTTCGTCAAAAACAACTGTTCCTTTTCCCAAAAAACGCATAGCGCACCTCCTTATCTAACAAAAATCATATATAAAATACCTGCGATTACTGACGAGATTGTTCCGTATACAATTACAGGCCCTGCAACTTCAAAAATCTTGCTGGCACTTCCGGGGACAAGGCCCTCCGACTTAAATTCCATTGCAGGGGAGGCAACGGCATTTGAAAACCCCGTTATCGGCACAAGTGTTCCTGCCCCTGCGTATTTTGCAATGCGGTCAAATACGCCGAGTGCTGTAAGGGTTGCCGCTATAAATATCAGCGTAATGCTTGTAGCCGTTCCCGTAAGTTCCTTATTAAACCCCTGCGAAAAATAAAAATTTCTGAAAACCTGACCGACAGTGCATATTATACCGCCGACTAAAAATGCACGTGCCGTATCCTTTACAATGGGGGATTTTCCCGAATGCTTCTCAACCATTTTTGCATATTCTTTTTTTGTAACCATACTCTTCTCTCCTATATAAATGTTGCAGCGCCCTGGGAAACAGGTGCCTGATCCATAATTATAAAATGCAGTATACACAAAGATATAAATATAGCTGCTATTAAAACAGCTTTATATTTTTTAATCATATATATTCATCCTTTCGCATTTATTTTTCCCAATAAAAAAAGAAATCCTTAATTTTTTTAAGAATTTCTTTTTGAAATTTATTTTATTTTTTGAATTTTTTTCCTATAAAGGGGAGCATTGAAAGCTCCTCTTTATCAAATACGTGAAGCACACCTAAAAGCGCAAAATACACTGCCGCACCGACGGCTATTGATATGAGCACTGATATGGTGTTCCCCATAAACCCAAGCACTCTGTATGCGCCCATTACACTGCCGCCCATTAAAACTGCGGCAATAAACGGTTTTAAAAAGTATTTTCCAAACGGCAAGGTCATCGGCAGATTTTTTCTGAGCACGCCAAAGCTCACAAAAAAGGCAATACCCTGACAGGCAATCGAGCCAATCGGCGCACCGTATATATTTATTGCAGGAATGGGGATAAGGACAAGGTTTAATATAACCTTCACAATACCGCCTGCAAGAACACTTATTGCAGGAACAAAAATTTTACCCATTCCCTGAAGCGAGCCGTATATAGTCTGACTCATTGCCGAGAAAAATACGGTCGGCGCAACAAGTGCAAACAAAAGTCCGCCGTCACTGGCATTGGGATAAATCATTTTAAGAATGGGGGATGCCAGCGCCATATACCCCGCACTGCAGGCAAGTGCAATGACAGAGGAAACGAGGAGCGAGAATGAAATTTTCTGTTTTGCCGTGTCATAATCCTTAACGGCAAGCGCCCCTGCAACCGTCGGCACTAAAACTGTGGCAAATGCCGTATTAAGTGCAAGCGGAAGGTTTATAAGAACGTCAGTTTTACTTAAAATTCCGCTGAGGCGCACCGCCTCCTCCCCAAGGAGGATTGCATCGGTAAACGAACCTGCAAGCGCAATTTTCACACCACGCACAACGGTCACTATATCAACAATTCTGTTAAGCGAAGCCACTATTGAGCCGAGCGAAATCGGTACAGATACATAAAGTATCATTTTAGCAATGGAGAGCGAACTTCCCTTTATTTTTACAGCGGGTGCGATAGAAAGCCTCTGCCGTATATCGCCCGAGTTTGCCGCAAGGAATATAAACAGATATATACAGCTTAAAAACGTGGATAAGGTTGTGGCAAGAGTTGCCCCCGCTGCCATAAATTCAGGCTTTGAGCCTGCCATCGCCATTACAATAAGTATTGTGGAAAGACTTTTCAAAAACTGTTCAAGCACCTGACTTGTATTAGTTGCCTTCATATTCTGCTGTCCTGCGAAAAATCCACGCACAACGCTCGATACAGACACAAACACTATCGCAGGGGAAAGCACCTTTATTGTATATTTTGCAAGAGGTGTATCAAGCACTGCCGTCGCTATAAACTCCGCACCGAAAAACATAAGGGCGGAGAAAAATGCACCCACGCACAAAAACAGCACCAGCGCCACACGGAAAATGCGCATTGCACCCTTGTAATCGTCAAGCGCACACCTCTCCGATACAAGCTTTGAAATAGCGTTGGGAATACCGATAGAGCTTACCGCAAGGAGCAGTGTGTATATCTGAAAACCGAAATTATAATATCCATTTCCCATATCGCCGAAGCCGTCGATATTCGTTATTACCATTCGGTACGCAAACCCTAACAGTTTAACGGCAACCTGCGCAAATATTATCGTTATTACATTCATTAAAAATGTAGGGGCTTTTTTTGTTTTACCCATGTATTTTCATAACCTTTCAGTTTTTATCTTACTACATCTTCGGTAAAGTTATATACTGCACGCTCACCGCCTATAAGACGGGGACGTGTCTTCGCACAAAGGATAGGCGCACAGCCGATTTTTTTCACTTCAAGTCTGACGGGTACACAAACCCTTTTAAGGTGCATACCGATAAGCGTTCCGCCTATATCAATACCTGCATTCCCCTTAATCTCCTCCACTAAAACGGGTTCAGAAAATGCCATATACGCATTTGTCGCAAAAGAGCCGCCCGCCTTTGGCTGAGGAACGGCACAAACCTCTTCAAGAAAATATTTTTGTGCACATTCACGTTCAACAACTATCGCACGGTTAAGATGCTCACAACACTGCGCCGCAAGGAAAATACCAAGAGGTGAAAGCACACTGTAAATCCCGTCAAAAATTGCCTTTGCAACCTGGAAATTTGAATTTGTTCCGATGCGGTCACCGCAAACCTCACTCGTAGAGCAGCCCACAACGAAGATATCACCTTCTTTAAGAGATGCCTTCTCTACAAGCTCTAACGCAGCACGTGCCGCCTCATTCTTTATTTCTGTAAACATATATACTCATAACCTTTCACAAATATAATTAAAATTGAAATAATCCCTTTTTTCTCCTCATATATTTAACCGAGGTGATTTTATGAACGAAGATAAGTCTGTTTGCTACATAACATACGCCGTTCCGCTTTCAATGATGCCGCAAATTCCGCTTCCTTTTGCTCACCAGATGCCCTGCGAAGGGCCGCACATACAACAACCACCACCGCAGGAGGGATTATACCCCGAGGGATTTATGCCCGACTGGTTTTTGCGTGGCTCATTTCCCGAGGACGATTTCGACTAACATTTTATCATATTAAGGAAAGAAATACAACTCGATTTTGAATTTTTTGTATGTATCTGTTTTAAATAGAACAAAATTTTCTTGACTTCCGTAAAATTAGATAGTATAATATACGGGTGTCACGGGGTGTAGCGCAGTTTGGTAGCGTGCTTGCTTCGGGAGCAAGAGGCCGCGGGTTCAAGTCCCGCCACTCCGACCAATAAAAGAACAGAATCCTACGCAAATAGGGTTCTGTTCTTTTTTGTTGAATTCAGTGGGACCTAAGCCCTAAGAGGGCAAAAAGCGTTAAGAAAAGGAAAGAATCCCACTTTCACAGGATTCTTTCCCTTTTTTTGCTATTGTCTAATAAGGCTTTTCCTCTACCCTTCAAAAGTGACTGCGATATTTTATACCTGCTTCACTATATCAATAATCTGATTTATATTCTTTTTCCCAAAAGATACATGTTCATCGTTGATAACCAGACAAGGAACACTCATAACATTATATTTTCTCTTCAAACCCTCGAAATGCTGGAGGTCGTACACTTCCGCTTTAATGTTCTGATTTTTTGTTGCAATACGCTGACAGGCAATTACCAAATCGGGACACATTGTGCAAGACAAAGATACCAAAATCTTCATATCTGTTTGCTTTTGAATTTCCTCAACTTCCTTTAAAGTATCTTCATCTATTGTCTGCCCCGGACCTGCTGCATTGTAAAGCCCCAGTACAAACGAGGTAAACTCATGTCCACCGGGCACCCCGTGAAATGCAATTCCTGTATCAGTTCCATCCTCTGAAAACACTCGAACACAGGGAGCCATATCTTCTGTGTCATTTCTGTCAACCACCTCGGCAGTAAGCTTGTCTGTAAGGTCTGCAAGTTTTGTTATAAAATCCTTAAGTTCTAAAGAGACAGGACGGTTATCAAGATACAGTTTCAAGATAAGCTTACGTTCCATTTTGGAAAACACATTTTCTAACTGCACTTTCATTTCTGCTGTAAATATTTCACCGGAATCATCAGCTGATTGCGCGGTTTCTGTTGCATTTAGTAAGTCTGTGGTTCTTGCGACAGGCGGTTTGGGATGAAGCCCTGTTTTTCTTTGCATTTCGGCAACATATTTTTCAAGTTCTGTAGCAGCCATAGCCCCGTCCCCTGTAGCGGTGACAACCTGGCGAAGAGGCTTTATACATACATCACCGGCTGCATACAGACCGCTGACAGTTGTTTTTTGACTCGAGTCCGTTATGACATATCCATGCTCATTTAACTCAGCAACGCCTTTAATCAATTCAGTATCGGGAGTATATCCTGCAAATACAAATACCCCGAAAGTGTCTCCCGATTCCGCACGGTATTCGACAGTTTCTCCGCTCTTAGTGTTTTTATATCGAATATAATCAAGACCGTTTTCGCCGCTTACTTCTTCAACAATAATATTATAGATAACAGTTATTTTTTCGTGATTTTTTGCCTGTTCAGCAACTGTCGCTGCGCAGGTAAAGTCCTCCTCACGAACAAGAATTGTTACATGGCGCGCAAATTTAGTTAAGAACACACTTTCTTCTGCTGCCGCAAAGCCGCCACCTATTACGAAAATCTCTTTTCCTGTGAAAAATTCTCCGTCACAGGTAGCACAATAAGCAACGCCTCGTCCTTTGTGTTCTTCCTCGCCTTTAAATCCAATTGTTCTGGGGTGAGCTCCTGTAGCAATTAAAATACCAAGGCAATGAACATCTCCTCTTTTCGTATGAACGGTTTTCACATCACCGCGAACTTCAAGAGCTTCTGCTTCTGTTAATAGAAATTCTGCTCCAAAAGCCTCTGCCTGTCGGCGCATAGTCTCAGTAAGTTCCTTGCCACTTATTTTTTTTACTCCCGGATAGTTTACAACCTCGTGTGTAATAGTAATCTGACCGCCGAACTGTTCTTTTTCAAGAACTAAAACGCGGTATTTTGCGCGGGCAAGGTATATAGCGGCGGTAAGTCCTGCCGGGCCGCCACCTACCACTACAACATCATATAAATTATCCGGAGTTATTTTCCGCGCATTATTCATTATAACTGCCCTACGAGGTCAAGACTTGGCTTGAGTGTTTCAGCGCCCGGCTGCCAGTTGGCAGGACAAACCTGATCACCGTGAGCGTGAACAAACTGGCATGCCTGTACCTTACGGAAAAGTTCTTCCGCGTTCCTGCCTACATTTCCGGCAGTAACCTCATAACCTACAATTTTTCCTTCGGGATTTATGATGAAAGTACCACGCTCAGCAAGACCATCAGATTCGATTAAAACCTCAAAATCTCTTGAAATTTCATGGGTTGGGTCAGCAAGCATGGGATAGTTGATTTTTTTAATTCTTTCCGAAGCGTCATGCCACGCTTTATGAACAAAATGTGTATCGGTGGATACAGAGTATATCTCGCATCCGACATTTTTAAAATCTTCATATTTATTCGCTAAGTCTTCCAGCTCTGTGGGGCACACGAAAGTAAAATCGGCAGGATAGAAAAAGAACACACTCCATTTACCTAAGATTTCTTCTTTGGAAACCATCTTAAAATCGTTTCCATGAAATGCGTAAGCTTTAAAATCTGAAATTTCTTTGTTAATCATCGACATAAATATTCTCTCCTTGTTTTATTATGATTTCCAAAGGTTGTGCTGATTACAAAAGGCACATACGGCCTTTACTCTGTCTCCTTTGGATAGTCATTAAAGTATTATCCTTCAATGGCTAATGAAAAGTATAACCAAAGATGCTAAATAAATACATGAATAATGGTTACACTATTTTATGTATAGTATTTCTTGTTTTACAATGGGATATACTGACAAAAACCATATAGGGAGGCAGCAATGAGAAATCAATTAAAAAATGAAACAAGTCCATACCTTTTGCAGCACGCTGAAAATCCTGTCAATTGGTATCCGTGGTGTGAAGAGGCATTCCTGAAAGCGAAAACGGAAAATAAACCCATTTTTTTGAGTATAGGTTACAGTACATGTCACTGGTGTCATGTTATGGCGCACGAAAGCTTTGAGGATAATAAAACGGCAGAAGTTTTGAATAAACATTTTATTTCAATAAAGGTTGACCGAGAGGAACGTCCTGACATCGACAGTGTATATATGTCAGTATGTCAGGCATTTACCGGTAGTGGCGGTTGGCCTATGAGCATATTTATGACATGGGATAAAAAGCCATTTTTTGCCGGCACATATTTTTCTCCCAATTCTCGATATGGTATGCCAAGCTTTTCAGAGCTTTTAAACACAATTGCAAACAGGTGGAATTCAAATAAAGCAGACCTTGTAGAGTCTGCGGAAGAAATTATTAAGCATCTAAAAAATACAGATATCGAAAACAGTCATCTTGACAGTGACTTGATACAACGCTCGGTACAGATTTTTAAGCATACCTTCGACAGCACTTATGGTGGGTTTGGTGATGCTCCAAAGTTTCCTACACCGCATAATTTATTGTTTTTAATGCTATACGCAAAACAAAACAACAATTCCAGCACTTTGAAAATGGTAGAAAAAACTCTGTTGCAAATGAGAAAAGGCGGCATCTTCGACCATATTGGTTACGGCTTTTCAAGATATTCTACAGACAGGTATTACCTTGCCCCTCACTTTGAGAAAATGCTCTATGATAATGCTTTGCTGATAATAGCGTATGTATCTGCTCACAGCATTACAAATAATAATATTTATCTTGACACTGCCGAAAAAACCGCAGAATATATTCTGCACGAAATGACATCTCCCGATGGCGGATTTTATAGCGCCCAGGATGCTGACAGTGAGGGAGTTGAGGGAAAATATTACACCTTTTCTCTAAAAGAAGTAATTGACATTTTAGGAGAGGAGAAAGGAAGAAAATTTGCTGAAGCTTTTGATATTACAAAAGGCGGTAATTTTGAAGGAGTGAATATTCCAAACCGTCTTAAGAGCAACGATTTGAATGCTGAATTTCAAGATGAAATTAAAAAACTGTACAGTTATCGAAAAAATCGTTTTAAGCTCCATCTTGATGATAAAATTTTATTGTCTTGGAATTCTATGATGATTGCGGCTCAGGCAATGCTCTATAGGGTTACACGAAATAAAAAACATCTTAATGCAGCACAAAAATCACAGGAATTTATGGAAAAGAATTTGTCCGATGGACAAAGGCTCTATACAAGCTTTCGTGATGGGAAGATTTCAAAGCACTCATTTTTAGATGATTATGCATTTTATGTTGCAGCATTAATAGAGATTTACAACTCAACACTGGAGAAAAGTTATCTTGAAAAGGCAGAAAAATTCTGCACAGAAGCAGTAAAACGATTTGCAGACTGTGAAAACGGAGGCTTCTACCTTTCTGATTCGGATAGTACGGAACTGTTTATAAATCCAAAGGAAACCTATGATGGAGCAATCCCCAGCGGAAATTCGGTTATGGCATATAATTTGGTCAGATTGTATCAAATAACTGAGAAAGATGAGTATAAAGAGCTTTTGGAAAAGCAGCTAGCTTTTATGTCCGCTAAGACAAACGAATACCCGTCAGGTAACAGTATGTTTTTAATTGCAATGCTGTTATATGAAAATCCTATTTCACATATCACGATAGCATTAAAGGATCATTCTGATTTAACTCAAATAAGAGAACGACTGCCCTTTCTGGCAAATGTATTGGTAGTGACAGATCGCACGAAATATCCGCTTTTAAATAATCAGACAACATTTTATGTATGTAAAAATCACAATTGCCTGCCGCCAACTAATGCGATTGACTCTCTATGTTAAATCCGAACCTGCCCAAAATGGCTGAAAATTGGCTTTTTCTTTGATTAAGGCCTATCACTCTGCGCAGTGATAGGCCCCTTTGTTATTTATTCTTCTTTTAATTCTTTGCCACACTTCGGGCAATGTTCGGAAACACCGCCACGAACATTCATAAGAGAATATCTTTTTCTGAAATTCATATCATCAGCTCCTTAATTCATATCGGAAACATATTCTTCTGCAACATATTCCGTGCCGGAAATCTCACGGTAAAAAGCTGCATAAGCTGCCTGCTTATACGGAGTGAGCCACAAATGACCTATTCCAAAAGCGAGTGTTGCAAGAATATCCCAACCGATAAAGCTGAATTGCAAGCAGAACAATCTAAAGCGGCTGCCGTACATCATTGATTTTGAAAGTTCTACCGCTTCGCTTGCTGTCATATTCGGATTTTCTGCCAATATGTAGTCCGTCATAGCGTAACTGTACCCTGCGACAATGCCAGGTATAATGAAAAGCAAAGACCAAAGGAACACATATAAACCTCTGAGAAATCTCATAGCTGCTGTCGTTTTCCAATATGAGAAATATTCAAACAGAGTTTCAAATGCCGTTTTTTTCTTGTCAACAAGATTAAGATTGAATTTTGCATATCCAACTCCGACAAAACTTCCCAACACAAAGTATATAACCGCCATAACAAGGGCTATGATGATAAAGAAGAAAAACGCTCCTGCTATAAATGCTGCAATATCCGAATTAAGTCCACCGCCTGTTGAAAAGATATTTTGTCCTGCGTAACTAAAACTTACATCAGCATTTGAAGCATCAATATTTATTTTTACTTGGGAACCTTCACTTGCAAGTCCACCGAGCAACGATGCCACAAGTCCAACAAGAACGGCAATAAGCCATTTACCTGTTAAGCTCTCTCTTGCTATTCTTCTAAAATCTTCAGCTATTTTCATTTTATCAGCTCCCTATCATTTACAAGAAAATTTTATCCCAAAAGAACATCAAAAACAAGCATAATGCAAAATCCCATAAGAAGTGAATATGTTGCGCCCCTCTGCGCCCCGTGTGCGTGTGTTTCGGGAATCATTTCATCACTTATAACATAGAGCATCGTTCCGCCTGCAAAGGCAAGTGCAAACGGAAGAACCGCCGTTGCAATACTTACCGCAAAATATCCTATCAGCGTTCCCACAACCTCAATAAGTCCCGTAATCATTGCGCATATAAAAGTTTTTGCCCCTGTTACACCTGCGGCAAGCATCGGTGCAATAATTACCATTCCCTCGGGAATGTTCTGCAGTGCGATACCGCCTGCTATCATAAGCGCCTGCGCCGTATCTCCTGAGCCAAAGCCGACACCTGCAGCAATACCCTCAGGAAGATTGTGTATCGCAATTGCAAGGACAAAAAGAAGTACCTTGCCTAAGTTTGCATTGTCGTGCGCTTCTGTATCTGCCCCGATAAGCTTATGAAGGTGCGGCACTATTTTATCAATCACATTCAGGCACACCGCCCCTGCAAATATGCCCGCAATCGTTATCAAAAGCCCATATTTTCCACCGTATTCCAGAGACGGCAAAACAAGTCCGAGCACCGCCGCCGCAAGCATAACACCTGCCGCAAAAGATAAAATAATATCTGAAAATTCATGCGACATTTTTTTTAACATAAATCCAATTATGCTGCCAAACACCGTTGCGCCGCCAACGCCCAGCGCCGTCAGTAATACCATTTCCATAAAAAGCACCTGCCCTTTATAAAGTCCATATATATTAATTATACTATACTTAAAAATAAAATTCAACAAAAAAAGAAGTGACCCTTGATTGCTTTTTCTACAAACAATCAAGGGTCACTTATGCTCACTCTTAATATCTATCATCCTTTGTTTACCTCTCTTTCTTCATTTTCCTTCTGCTACATCATCACAATTCTTTAAAACGCACTCGTAATCTTTTTTTCTCAGAGGAGAACCACTTATTTTAAGATGTGCTTTTCTGCTGCAAAAGGTTTTTTGATACTTTGCAATGAAGCTTTTAAATCTTGGTTTGAACTGATTTTCCTTCCATCTATATTAAGCGTATCACCGCCGTGTTTTATTTCTCCTTTTTGTTCAAACCCTGCTTTATTTTCTTCATATCAAAGTATTAAATTTAATTGCCCATTGGAGTGTACCTTCCTTTCTTCAATTACAGTGTAGCACGGTTTTTTACCTTTTTCAATTGACAAGTTTTGAAAATCAGAAGGCATTTTTTTGTTTAAAAGGCAGAATTTTACGCGGTATTTAAATTTATCATTTACAAAAGGGCTTCGTATATTATATAATAAGGGTATGGGCGCAACTTTTTGTTGCGATTTTTTGTTAGATAGGCGAAAATTGGCGGCATCAATAATTTATGTAAGGATTGTTTTTATATGATAGTTAAAGTAAACACAGGCGCAGTATGCGGTCTTGAGGGGAAAATCGTTATTGTTGAGGCGGATTTTTCAAACGGACTTCCTGCCTTTGATGTGGTAGGACTTCCCGATGCAACCGTGCGCGAGGCAAAGGAAAGAGTGCGTGCCGCAGTCAAAAACAGTGAGTTTGAGTTTCCTGCCAAACGCGCCGTAGTAAATCTTGCCCCTGCAGATTTAAAGAAAGAAGGTACACAGTTTGACCTTCCTATTGCCATAGCCGTCCTTGCAGGAACGGGGCAGATTAAGGCAGCACTTGACGAATATATTTTTATAGGGGAGCTTGGTCTTTCAGGTGAGCTTCGCCCCGTAAGCGGCGTTTTGTCGCTCGTTTCCTGCGCGGCTGAGTGCGGGTTTAAAAAAGCAGTAGTCCCTATGGAAAACGTGGAGGAGGCAACTCTTTCAGGCGGTATAGAAATCCTTGGCGCAAGGTGTCTTGCTGACGTTTATAGTCATCTTATCGGTGAAAAAGAAATCCAGCCGTCCATTTGCGATATAGAAAAGCTCTTTTCCGACGCATCAAAATACGATATTGATTTTTCAGATGTTCGCGGCCAAAGTGCCCTGCGCAGGGGGTGCGAGCTATGTGTAAGCGGCGGACACAATTTGCTCCTCATTGGAACTCCCGGAAGCGGTAAGTCGATGATTGCGCAGAGAATTCCGACAATTCTTCCTGATATGAGTCTTGAAGAAGCTATCGAGGTAACAAAAATCTACTCTGTTGCAGGGGAGCTTGAAAACGGTGTAAACCTCATTGCAAAAAGGCCTTTCCGTACACCGCACCACAGTGCCAGTGCAGTAAGTATAGTGGGCGGCGGCTCAAAGGCACGCCCGGGTGAAATTTCCCTTGCCCATAACGGTGTATTATTTCTTGACGAATTTCCCGAATACAGAAAAGATGTAATAGAGTCGATGCGCCAGCCGCTTGAGGACAAAAAAATTACTGTCACGCGTGCGGCGGCATCGTATACATATCCGTGTAATGCAATGCTCGTTGTGGCGCTTAACCCCTGCAAATGCGGCTATTACGGCGATTCAAGCGGTCGCTGCCGCTGCAGCGAAACAGAGGTAAGGCGCTATCTTAGCAAAATCAGCGGGCCTATGCTTGACAGAATTGATATTCATTTAGAGGCTTCACCCGTGAAATATGCGGACTTAAAAGCTATGCGGGGAGAAAGCTCGGCGGAAATAAAAAAACGTGTCAATAAGGCACGTGAAATTCAAAAAGAGAGATATAAAAACGAGGCAATCAGTTGCAATGCACAGCTTTCAGGTGCGTTGATTGAAAAATACTGTCCTATAGGCGAAGAGGAAAGTCAGATGCTTAAAAACGCATTTGACTCACTCGGTCTTACTGCAAGGGCATATTCACGTATTTTAAAGGTTGCACGTACAATTGCAGATTGCGACGGACGTGAAAATATCAATACAATGGATATTGCCGAGGCAATCGGCTACAGAAGCCTTGATCGGAAATATTTCAGGTAACATAGGGGAGAGGGTGTAAGAAAACCAAGTTTTTTTACACCCTCTGTTTTTTAAATTAATATAGTAAA
>JAZODM010000053.1:0-19867 GCA_045596985.1 Clostridia bacterium | reverse complement strand
AGGCAGAAATGACCCCTGCCCGTGCGGAAGCGGAAAGAAATATAAAAACTGCTGCATGAATGGATGACAATGTCATCCATTCGAAAGAGAAGTTTTGCGAGCAAAACATTCTCTTTCGAGATAAGGGCTTTCGCTCGCGCGGCACTCACCGTGCCAGCCCTTTATAGGTGTTAAAACCGAGGTACACGCCCCCGGCTTTAACGAATTTTACGTTAAGAGAGTACCCTTAACAATCCCCTATTCTCGCATTTAAGAAAGGATTGATTTTTGTGATAGTTGAGTATGAACAGATACGTCTTGACCTTGCTGCAATGGATAAACCCATTGAGGAATTAGGGATAGCGCTTGATATTGACGGTGCGAATGAGGCTATAGCAAAGCTTGAAAAGGAAACTTTAGAGCCTGATTTTTACAACGACATTAAAAACAGTCAGAAGGTTCTTCAGAAAATCAAAGAATTTTCCAATAAAATTGAGCGTTTTAAATCCCTTCAATCCGATTGGGAGGATATGAGCACCCTTGTGGAGCTTGCTATTGCGGAGGATGACGAAAGTCTTCTTGAGGAAATTCAGACAGGCTTTAATGCCCTTTCTGAAAATATTGAAAATATGAAGCTTGAAACACTTCTTTCAGGTCCTTATGACAAGAGCAATGCTATCATCACACTTCACGCAGGTGCAGGCGGAACAGAGGCACAGGACTGGTGTCAGATGCTTTTCAGAATGTATCAGATGTGGGCAGAGGCAAGGGGGTATAAGGTTTCTACCCTTGACCTTCTTGACGGCGATGAAGCAGGTCTTAAGGGCGCAAGTATTCTTATCGAGGGATTAAATGCCTACGGCTTTGCGAAGTGCGAAAAGGGTATTCACCGCCTTGTCAGAATTTCTCCATTTGACTCGGCAGGACGCAGACATACATCATTTGCCTCAGTTGAGGTTATGCCCGATATTGAGGATGATATTGAAATCAACATCAATCCCGATGATTTGAGAATTGATACTTACCGTGCCAGCGGTGCAGGCGGTCAGCACGTAAATAAAACAAGCTCTGCAATACGTATTACGCATATTCCGACAGGCGTTGTTGTTGCCTGCCAGAATGAGCGTAGCCAGTTCCAGAACAAGGATACTGCTATGAAGATGCTCAAGGCAAAGCTGATGCAGCTTGCCGAGGCACAACAGAAAGAAAAAATCGAAGACATTAAGGGTGTACAGAAGGAAATTGCCTGGGGCAGCCAAATCCGTTCCTATGTATTCCACCCCTACAATATGGTTAAAGACCACCGTACCAATTACGAGGTTGGTAATATCGGCAGTGTAATGGACGGAAATCTTGACGGATTTATAAATGACTACCTGCGCAAAGCAAGTCTTGGTCAGCTTAATCTTAAATAACAAAATGTCACGATTTGGGGACAATCCCCAAATCGTGACATTTTCAGTTGAAAATGGAAGAAAGGAATTGCCTATGCTTTGCTTTTTAAGCGGAAACACACTGAAAATAATTGCCGCCATTTCTATGCTCATTGACCATATCGGTTATATTTTCTTCCCCGATGTTGTAATCTTTCGTATTATAGGACGGCTTGCCTTCCCCATTTTTGCATATATGATTGCCGAGGGTTGCCGCTATACAAAAAACAAACTGCGCTATTTCCTGACAATATTTATTCTTGCACTTGTCTGTCAGTGCGCATATTTTTATTCCGGGGGAGATATGTACCTGAATGTGCTTCTTACCTTCTCCTTTTCAATTGCTTTAATATTTTCATTTCAGCAGTGTCTTAAAGCACTAAAAGAAGGATTTTTTATAAAGGCGATGTTTTTTCCCTTATCAGTAATGCTTATATATATTTTCACTCTGTATTTTGAAATTGACTACGGCTTCTGGGGGATAATACTTCCTCTTTTTGCAAGTGTTGTTTCACCAAAGGATGAATATTTCCGCACTCTTAATGTTGCCCTCTTTACTGTCGGTCTTTTCATTCTCTCTTTATCACTTGGAGGTATTCAGTATTACTCTCTTTACGCATCCGTGCTTTTGCTGCTGTATTCAGGCGCACGGGGGAAATATAAAATGAAATATTTCTTTTATGTATTTTATCCAATGCATCTATTGATTTTAGAAGGCATTAATTATATAAAAGCTTCTTTGCTATGAAAGCAAAGAAGCTTTTATATTACTTTATTGTATAATTTCCCTTTATCATAAATATGCAATCGGTAGAGGTTCTCACTCCCCTGCCGTCGTCAAGCGGAACAATCAGAAGATGATTTCCCTGAATAGTTGTGCCGTCAGCAAGGTCAAAGCCCATTGTTACATCACTCAGTCCGCCCTTTTGCGTTCCAATAACAGAGCAGGTTCCCATTCTAAGTATCATTTCTGTTCCTGCGCCGCATATAACACTCTTTCCTGCCGGTACATCAACAACCTTAAATTTCAAAGCAGGATAAACTACACTTTCAATGTAGCTTTTTGTTATAAGCGGGTCTGCCTCTGTCCCCGGCTCTGCCGCATAGGAGCCTGCCACAAACATCACGCACAGCGCCCCCATAATAATTGCAAGTCTTTTTTTCATAAGTACCATCCTTTCTTAGCCGAAAGATGCCGAAATCTCGCCGTTTCAGGCGGGTTCGGATTACTTCGTTTCGGCTATACCAATCCAAAGCTGACCGATATAGCATCATTTACTTTTATCATCTGCAGTTCATCTAATCTTCCGATTTTCTCCCGAAGGCGCTGTTTATCAATAGTGCGCACCTGTTCAAGCAAAATCACACTGTCACGGGAAAGCCCGTATTGCTGCGCATCAATTTCTATATGCGTCGGCATCTTCGCTTTGTTGATTTTGCTTGTTATTGCAGCTGCAATAACGGTGGGACTATATTTATTTCCCACATCGTTCTGCACCACAAGGACAGGCCTCACACCACCTTGTTCAGAACCTATAACCGGACTTAAATCAGCATAAAAAATGTCACCGCGTTTTACTATCACAATTTTCACTCTCCGATAAAAATTCCTCGTAGATTTCATATGCACTTTCATCGGATAACAGAGAACTTTCGGCGATTTCAAGATTTATATCGCCCATTTCAAGGTATCCCCGTTTCATCTGTTCTTTAATTTCTATTTTTCTTTTTTCGCTGACGTACTGCTTGAGCGCCAGGCTAATAACCTCACTTCGTGACCGATTATCTGCTTGGGCGAGGTAGTCTACCTCCCTGAGTAGCAAATCGGGCAGTGTGACGGATATTGTGCGATGAGCCTTTTCCTCCATCTGACATGCCCTCCCCTGTAATAAATACTATATAAAGTATACTACATTTTTCTCGGCAGGTCAAATGTAAGTTATTCCAATGAACCGTATTTTTGCAGGCAACGGCATAAATGCCTATGTAGCCAACAACTAAAATCTACATTCGTAATTATGCACACAAATTGCCCATCTCATACATTTAGTCATCGGAAATTCGAACTACGTATGGTTTAAAAAGGGAATTTTCGATGACTAAAAGAAATAATTTACATTTCTTTGAGAGTTTGTGGAATAAATTTTATCAGGTCATCAGCCGTAGTGCCGCGCGCACCAATCTCTTTTTCCGCAATAAAACCACTGCGCGTATGTATATAGCAGCCTGCCGCTCCGCTGTCTGTCAGCGTCATTCCCTGCGATGCAAGCGAGGCTATAATTCCGCCTAAGACATCGCCCGAGCCTGCCTTTGCAAGTGCGCTTGTCGCATCAAGGGATACGTACTTATTACTTCCCCCGTAGGCTATAACCGTCCTTGCCCCTTTAAGAAGGAGTGTTACACCGTTTTCGCGCGCAAACTTATCTGCAAAAGAAATGCGGCGGCTTTCTATATCTCCTACGCCATAGCCGCTTATGCGTGAAAATTCAAGCACGTGCGGAGTAAGAAGCACGTTTTTATTGCGTATTATATCAAGCTTTCCTGAGAGCGCATTAATGCCGTCTGCATCTATTATCACGCCCGCACTCGTTACATTCAGTATGTTTTCTATAAGCTCACTGTGACGCCCTTTTCCCAGTCCGCAGCCGACAAGAACGCTGTCCGCCCTTGTAAGTGCCGCTATTGCCGCATCGCTGAGATTGGGGCTTATTACACCGTTTTCCTCATCCTGGGGAATGACAATAGCCTCCTTTACCAATATATTCAAAACCTGACATATTGACACCGGGGCAATGATTTTCACCACTCCGCAGCCGCTTTTATATGCAGCCATCGCCGCCATTGCGGCAGCACCGGGCATCGTTTTGCTGCCGGCAACTATTACGGTTGTACCGAATGTACCCTTGTGGGAATAACGTTTTCTTATGGGCAGCATTGATTTTACAAGCTTTCCTGTAATGGGTACACACGTGCTTTCACGGATTTCGTCATATTTTACGCGTATACCAACCTCTGCAATTACTATCTCGCCGCACAAATCGACGCTTTTGTTTGATAGCATTCCCCGTTTTGGCGCGGTAAAGGTTACTGTCTTGTCCGCTTTTACACAAACGCCGCACTCGCCGCTGTCACTGTTCATACCGCTGGGAATGTCTGCCGATACGACGTAACTGTCCGATGAATTTATTATTTCTATCGCACGTAGCGCATTGGCATCGGTAATTTCTCCCTTAATTCCTATGCCGAAAATTGCATCAAGCACGCAATCAAAGTCCTCTGTTGGAAAAAACGGCTCCGTGATAACGGGAATGTCTGCCTCAATTGCCTTTTTGCACAGAAAAACACATTCCTCACTCGCAGGAGGGAAAACCTGTACAATTTCTACACGCTTACCGCTTTTTTTCAAAAGAAGGGCAGTGGCGTAGCCGTCACTGCCGTTATTTCCCTTACCACAGTACACACGTACACTGCCAAAATCACAAAGCTCCTTAAAGCAGGCATTTGCCGCATTCTCTATAAGATGCAGGGCAGAAACCTCCTGCATAGTAAGCTTTTCTGCCTCTTTTATCATTTCAGATGATAAAAACAACATAATATCATATCCTTTGTAGGGATGGGGCTTGCTCCATCCGCTTAATCATAAATGTGTATTTTAGACGGGGAATACTTTCTAAGATTTGTGAGCATTGTATAAGTCGGCTCAAACTTAAGAAGTATTTTGGAACTTTTATCAATTACTGCAAAATACACATTTGCATCCCTTCGTCCTGATGTTGCGTCAAGGGTTTTGTCAAACTGCTCATTAAGACGTGCATTATACGCTATATCCTTTACAGATGCAAGCACTTCTATATCATCAACACTAAATGTTATGAGTCTTTTTCTGGCTGTCGCATTCATAATAACATCAATATCAAGGCTGTCACCGGTAATAATATACTCAAACTCCTTGTTCATCCTTGACGAAAGCTTAAATGCGCCGAAATAAACTCCAACTACTGCAAGCAGCAGAATTCCGCCAAAGCCGCCCGCCTTACCCAAAAACATAACAAGGAGCACAAATGCGACTATCGTTGCCGCAAAATAGAGCAGCACAGAAAGCAAAATTTCCTTTGCCCCTTTATTTCTTTTTATCATATACTCGTTAAATTCCATTTTTTATACCTCCGCTATATTCCTAAATCTAATCCTGCATTACCCTGTGAAGGTGCAGGTGCGGGACTTGGCTCTGCAGGTGTTACAGGTGCAGGCGACGGAGTCTCTGAAACTCCGGGGGATTGTGGTGCGGAGGTCTCCGGAGCATCGGGCGAAACCGCCTCCCCTTCAGGTGCAGTCTCAATAACACCCTCAACCTGCTCATTCTTTTCTACAACCTCTGCGCTGCCCTCTGTTAAGTCATTTTTATTAAACTTATACGGATGCTCCGTACAAAGCTTTGTCGGAATTTCACTCTTCTTATATCTCTTGCTTGTAAGCTTACGGCAGGACGGCGTTGCCCGCATCTTGCTTTCAGCACAAAGCATTACACTGTATGTTCCCTTTTCTTCATTTGCAAGGAAGCTCTTATTCTCAAGTCCCTCGTGAACGGGCGCCATAACCTTTCTCCACGCTACTGCTGCAGGGTTTGGCGAAAATCCCCTGAGTGTTGCAGGCTCGTCATATCCAAACCATACTGCACCCACATAATATGGGGTGAAACCTACAAACCATCTGTCGTTGTTGCTGGAGGTTGTACCCGTTTTACCTGCAACGCGCATTCCGCTAAGCCTTGCTGCAGTACCTGTACCGCCGTTAACCGCATCTGTAAGCATTGAAATCACAGACTCCGCTGTCGTTTCACTCATAGCAATCTGTTCCTTCGCCTTATGTTCCAGAATAACCTTGCCGTCAGAATCAACAACCTTTGTATACAGTGACGGCTTAATGTATTTACCTCCGTTAGGAAATACGCAGTATGCGGCACACATCTCAAGCACGCTTACACCGTCTGTCAGACCGCCCAGCGCAATCGGCGCAAGAGCCACGTCAGAGAAAATTTTTCCGTTCTTTTCACGCTCTTTCACAAGCGTTGAAATATGGAGATTGTTCTTTACAAAATCAAATGATGCATCAGGTGTAAGATAGTTACAAATCTTTACCGCAGGTACATTGCGCGAGCCGCGAAGAGCTGCCGCAACGGTAATTCTGCCCTTGAAGCTGCGGTCATCGTTTCTGGGTGCCCAGTCGCCAAATTTAACGGGCGAATCATTCACGATTGATGACGGCGTTACAAGTCCGTACTCAACCGCAGGTGCATATACGGAAAGGGGCTTTATTGTTGAGCCGGGCTGACGCAGTGTATGTGTCGCACGGTTAAGTGTACGATTACCCTCCTTCTCTCCTCTGCCGCCTGAAAGCGCCTTTACAAGGCCTGTATACGGATCCATAATAACCATCGAGGACTGCGGCTGAACTGCTGTGGACGCCTTCTGGAATGCTGACGGGTCATTATAAACGGTATCCATAGCCTCCTGAATTTTCATATCCATAGAAAGATAAATCTGAAGTCCGCCGTTGTAGAGTATCTTGCTTGCATACTCCTTTGTGTAGTTATACTGCTCCATCAAATCTTCGATAACCTGATCGATTGCAGCATCGGTAAAATAGCTCTGATACTTATCGCTGCCCTCTGCGTCCTTTTTGACAAAGACAAGCTCTTCATCTATTGCTTCTTCATATTCTTTTTCTGTAATAAAGCCAAGCTCCTTCATCTTTTTAAGGATGACAAGCTGCCTTTCCCTATTGTTTTCGGGGTTAACAAGCGGGTCATATTTTGTCGGAAACTGCGTTATTCCCGCAAGAACGGCGCATTCAGCCAGGGAAAGCTCGGATACCTCTTTGCCAAAATAGGTAATTGCCGCACTCGCAACACCGTTACATTTTTGACTAAGGTATATGGTGTTAAGATAATATTCAAGGATTTCTTCCTTCGAAAGATCCCTCTCTAAATTATACGCCCTGTAAATCTCCTGAATTTTACGTTTAACCGAATACTCATCATCGCGCGTAAGATTTTTGATAAGCTGCTGCGTAATGGTACTTCCGCCGTAGCTGGAGTTACCCTTTTTGGTTATATACTGAATTGCCGCACCCATAAATCTTTTTAAATCAACGCCGAAATGGGAATAGAAACGCTCATCCTCGATTGCGACAAAGGCATTCTTTAGATGCTCGGGAATTTCAGAGCTTGTCGCCCAGATACGATTTTCCGTATCATAAAGCTGCTCTACCTCGATGGCTTCACCGCTGTCAGGATCCTGGGCATATACAAAGGAAGTCAGGTTGAGACGCATATTCTCAACATCAATAAGCTCCGCATCCTCAACATAACCCAGTAGCGAGCCTATAACAAGACCCACCACTGCAATAATAATAATTCCTAATATAATGCCCACAGTCATTAAAACCCTGGTCAAAATACTTTTTTTACGTTTGCGCCTGATATTTTTCTTAGCCATAAAAGCGCACCTCCAAAAACAGTAAAACTGCCGATTATACAGATGTAAATACCTATACATCATAAGTATAACACCAAAGCATTAAAAAAGTGTTACAAACGCAATATTATTTGTATATAGCCTGAATTATCGGCAAAAATAAAAATAATGGCAGCAATGCTACCACTATTTTCTATCAAAAACAAGGAGTGATTGTTACTATGAAACGTCACAGTGGTATATTTTACATTCTTCTTATGTGTATAATTGCATTTTCAGCATCAATGGCAGGATATGTTTCAGGGGTGCGCGCAACCGGACAGAAGATGCGAAGGCAAAGCAGCCTCTCCGCCCCGTCACCGTTCATGCAGAGCCGCACTGCACTCCCCATCGAAGACACCCTTCCCATTATAAGCGCAGAAAGCAGCATTACCACCACATACATTCTCCGCGATAAGGACGGAAAGCTTGCCCTTTTTTCTAAATTTTCAGACGGCGAAGAAAGTCTTTATCAGGACTATGACATTCTGACAAAATCACTTCCAAAATCTGACCGAGAGCTTCTTTCAGCCGGAATAGAGGTTTCTTCCCTCAGCGACGCACTGCAGCTTGTCGAGGATTATTCAAGCTGAAAGTATGACACACATTGGGGATTGTCCCCAATGTGTGTCATTTTGTGTTTATATCTATATATTCTTCGTTTAATTTAGAATACATAATTTTCTGACTTTTATAAAGTCCCGAATATCCCGACATCATATAGCTTACACCACACACCGCCGCAAAGGCTAAAATTGCCTCCGTTCCGAAAACCTCCAGTGCAAGCATAAGCGATGCAAACGGACAGTTTACAACTCCGCAGAAAAGTGCTACAAAGCCTATTGCTGCACCAAACGACGGCGATAGTCCCAAAATCGAGCCTGCAACGCATCCAAACGTTGAGCCGATAAAAAAGCTCGGTACTATTTCTCCGCCCTTAAAGCCTGCTGAAATGGTAATTGCCGTGAATATGATTTTAAGGATAAATGCCTCCCAATTTGCCTCCCCCTGCATCGCGCGTGTGATGACGTGCATACCTGCGCCATTATAATCGTGCGTGGATAAAATT
This sequence comes from Clostridia bacterium, assembly GCA_045596985.1. GTDB lineage: Bacteria > Bacillota > Clostridia > UMGS1883 > UMGS1883 > UMGS1883. Next base: position 10,871 of record JAZODM010000053.1, on the reverse strand, counting down.
ATTGTGAGAAGCACTATCAGTCCTCCGCCTGCAAACGCGCGTATATACTTGTTGGGAATACGCTTTTCCATAATATGCTCACACTTTTTGATTGTATTGCAAAAAACTGTGCTGACAATTGCGCAAAGCACCGAAAGGAGAACTACCCTTATCATAACGTCTACAGAATTTTTCCCGAAAACTATTCCCGAGAAATGCACCGGCGATATTCCAAAACGGAGCGCAACCTCATATGCCACTATCGAAGAAACAATGCACGGTACGAGCGCGCCGTAGTGTATAATTCCCACACTTACAACCTCGATTGCAAAAAATGCCGCCGTAAGAGGTGTCCCGAAAAGTGCCGCGAACACACTGCTCATTCCCGACATAACGATTATATGCATATCATTTTTATTAAGACGGGTAAGCTTTCCCATATTGTATCCAATACTTCCGCCAAGCTGCAGTGCCGCACCCTCACGCCCTGCGGAGCCACCCAAAAGATGTGTGATAACAGTACTGATAAAAATCAGCGGTGCCATAATAAGCGGCACACTCTCCTCATCACGTGCAGACTCTATAACACGATTTGTGTCAATATGCCCCTTTGCGCGGAAAAGAGAATAAATGAAAGCAATCACAATTCCGCCTGCAGGCAGCAAAAATATCAGCCATCCGTTTTTCTCGCGCAGATTTGTTGCAATATCAATGCTTTCATGGAAAATACTCCCCAGTATTCCTCCTGCAAGCCCGACAACAACAGCAAGAATTATCCATTTTAAAAACGTTTTTGTATATTCAAGAGAAGATTTTATCGTAAATTTTATCCACTCCATAAAAGCTACCTCCTAGGAAAAAGGAGCTGTGACAAAATGTGTGCATTTTTCACAGCCCCTCATTAACTTAATTTTGTTCAGATACCTTTTTTGCTGCCTGTTCAAGCTTTGTCTGGCGGCGCATTTTTACCTCGTGCGGTATAGGCTTGATATCGCCTGCTGCAGTAAGCGCCTGTCTTGTCAGAAGCGGGCCTACAAGTTCATATATAAGCACTGCAAAAAGTGTAATGTTTCTTATAAGATTTCCCTGCTCGCCAAGCTGCATCGCAGTAGCACACATACCCAGTGCAACACCTGCCTGCGGCAAAAGGGTAATACCGAGGTATTTGCAAATCTGTGGCTCACACTTTGAAATCTTCGCACTTGCAAATGTACCGTAATACTTTCCGAGCGAACGGAAAATAATGTATATAAGACCGATAAATACAATTGCCATATCTGTAAATACGCTAAGCTCAAGCTCCGCACCGCTTACTACAAAAAACAGTGCAAAAAGCGGCGATGTCCATTTATCAGCCTGCTCCATAAGGTCGTGTGAAAGTGGACATATATTGCAAAATACCGTTCCGAGCATCATACATACAAGAAGTGATGAGAAGCTGATGTGAACAGCACCTATATGAAAGTCAAGCATCGAAAGTGCTACTGTCAGCAGTACAAATGTAATTGTCATATTAAGTCTGTTTGTATTGGAATTAAACAGCTTTTCAATCTGCGTTAAAATCCAACCCATAATTGCACCCAATATAAGCGAGCAAACAATCTCCACCAATGGATTTACAAGAATGGATACTAAATCAGCAGAGCCTACAATAAGAGTCTTTGCAATACCAAATGATACTGCAAATATGATAAGACCTACTGCGTCATCAAGTGCAACTATCGGCAAAAGCAAATCTGTAAGCGGACCTTTTGCCTTATACTGACGAACAACCATCAGTGTTGCCGCAGGTGCAGTTGCCGTCGCTATTGCGCCAAGTGTCAGAAGCTGGGGAACAGTGAGCTTTTCGGGCATCAGGATATGCACAACAAGCAATGCAAGATTCACGAAAAGTGTTGCTACCAGAGCCTGAAAAACGCCTATAATGAACGCCTGTCTGCCTGTTTTTTTAAGGTCAGATACCCGAAATTCGTTACCTATGGAAAAGGCAATAAATCCAAGTGCCACCTCTGAAATCAACGAAAGGCTACTTACCGCAGCTGCGCTGTTAAAGCCAAGACCTGCAATACCAAGTCGTCCCATAAAGTAAGGGCCGATAAGTATACCAGCAATAAGATATGCAGTTACTGACGGCAGTTTAAAAGGTTTAAACACCCTTGTCATAAATAGTCCTGCCAAAAGGGCAATTGAAACCGATAATAATGTACTCATAAAAATTTCGCTTCCTTTTTCGTATTAATAAGCAAACCACATACTATAATAAATCAATCGACAAAATTTGTCAATTAAAATTTATCCGTTTTTATATATTTATTTCAAAAAAGAAAAAAGTGTGAAACCACACTTTTTCTTTTTAGTTAATCGCCTTACTTTTCCACTTTCCGCGACTGTAAAAAATCGCAGTAAGAACTGCTCCAAGTACCCACGAAAGAAGCAGCGAAATCTGTATACATTCACTTCTGCCGAAAGGAAGCTCACTCGTTCTTGTAAGATATGAAATACCGTAAGCAATCGGTACGCGTACCGCAACTGTCGTAATAAGCGAAATCCACATTGGAGTTACTGTATCACCCGCGCCACGCATAATTCCCGAAAGGCTCTGTGTCACGGCAACGGCAATATACCCTGCTGCAAGAATTTTCATCAGGTAATAGCTCATATCCACAAGCTCTGCCGTATCGGTGAAAAATCCCATCAGAAATTTACCGAATAACAGAATAATGCCTGTAATCAACGTCGAGCATATAACTGCCATCAGAGTTCCCTGCCTTGCGCCCTTTGTCACCCTGTCATAAAGTCCTGCACCGACATTCTGTCCTGCGTACGTTGTCAGTGCCATACCGAAGGAAAAATTCGGCATCATTGCAAAGCCGTCCACTCGCATAACAACTACGTTTGCCGCTATGAAAAGCTCCCCGAACTGGTTGGTAAGCGATTGAACGATTATCATTGCAGACGAGAAAATCGCCTGCGTAAGACCAGATGGAAGACCAAGCTTTATGACAGTATTTACATACGATTTCATCGGTTTTAAATACCTTACTCCAAAATCAAAGAATTCTGTCATCTTCGACAGCTTGATAAAGCACAGTATTGAAGATACTGTCTGCGCAATTACTGTTGCCAGCGCAACGCCGCCCACGCCCATATTCAATTTAGCAACAAAGAATATGTCAAGAGCAATATTGATAACTGTTGCAACCAAAAGGTATATAAGCGCCGTAAAAGAGTCGCCCATACCGCGAATGATACCGCTGAGAATATTATAATAACCCATTCCTGCAATACCTATAAGTGAAATTATAAGATAATTTGCACAGCCGTCTATAATCGTATCCGGGGTATTAAGCATTACCAACACAGGTCTTATAAGCGGTGTTGCAAGAATTACCAGTCCCACACAGCAAATCAGTGTTACGGTAATACAGTTGCCGACTGTATAGGAAAGCTTCTCACGATTTTTCGCCCCAAAATACTGGGAAACCATTATACTCGCTCCTGCAGAAATTCCTATAAAAAGTACAAGCAGCATATTAATGATGGGGATTGCACTTCCAACGGCAGCAAGGGCACTGTCGCCAATATATTTACCTACGACAATACTGTCTACCGTACTATAAAGCTGCTGAGCAATATTTCCTATCAGCATCGGCAGTGTAAACATAAGAATACTTTTCCACGGAGCGCCCTGCGTCATATCCGTGGGCGTATATAAGCTCTTTAGCAAAATAATCCACCTCTGTATTTAAAATAACCACTCGATGGATTATAACATAAAACGAAATTAATTGCAACCATATTTACACAAATTAAAAAAAGAAAACTGCGGCTTATAAACCGCAGTTTCTTTTTAAAAATCAAGTATTGTCTTTTCACCATAAACCGATGTCCAGTCACGCTCAAAACCTCTTATCGCGGCATCTGTCATAGGATGCGAGATAACAGCTTTGAGAATTTCGGGATCAACGGTTACACTGTGGCAGCCTGCCGATGCACATTTGTGCACCTGCTCGGCATTTTTAAAGCTTGCCACCAGAACCTTACAATCGCTGCCGTAATGACTAAGCTGCCTTACGATTTCAGCGGCAACCTCCGTTCCGTCACCGATAATATTATCAAGTCTGTTTACATAGGGGGCAACAAAGCTTGCACCTGCCATTGCCGCAATAAGCGCCTGCGGAGGCGTGAATATTGCCGTCATTGTAACACCTATTCCAAGCTCTTTAAGGCGCATCGTCGCCTTTAGTCCTTCCTCCCCGATAGGAATTTTCACGTAAAAGCCGCCCTCTAATTTTTCTTTGAGGATCTTTGCCTCTTCAACAATCTTTTCAGCCTTTTTCTGCGTTGTCTGAACGTGAAGCATCTTATCCTTACCGATTATCTCCCTGATTTGTGTGACCAGTTCCCAGAAATCTGTATTTTCCTTTGCGATAATCGAGGGGTTTGTTGTAACGCCCGCCAGTGGATAATATTCGTTACAATACCTTATTGTTTCAATATTGGCAGTATCCAAAATATATAGCATATGTCTTCCTCCTATGTTGATGATTTTAACTTTACTTTCTTACATTAAGTATGCTGTCATACTTAACGAAGTTTTCATATACCTGTGTGTAATCATTGCCCTGCGGTGTATAAACCTTGTCGGTTTCAATCATAGCACAGGCCTCTTTGACACACTCAAACTCTCCTGCACCAACACCTGCAAGGATTGCCGCTCCAAGGCAGGCAGTTTCCTTATTCTTAAGTGTAATCAGGCGTTTTTTTGTAATATCCGCCTTCATATTACACCAGAGCGGGCTTTTCGCACCGCCACCCATAACACGGATTTCGTCTACATCAGTTCCGAGGTAGTCAAGATTGCTCTTGAGCATACAGGCAACTGACTCCATGATGCTGCGTACAAAATGTGCAGTATTATGTTCGGGTGTAAGACCCGTAAAGCTTCCGCGTGCATCGGGATTGTATTTGGGCATTGTAGATCCGCACAAATACGGCAAAAAGGTTACACCGTCACTTCCAACGCCTACCTTTTCTGCCATAGCATCAAGGTCTTTGAAGGAAATATCGGGAAGAAACGCCTCCTTAAACCATTTCAGCGCCATACCTGCCGTCGGGCTCCATGAAAGCAGACAGTAGCTTCCGTCAAAGCTGTAGTGACATGGTACAAAGCTATCCTCCTTAAACTGCGGAACGCTGTCCGTAGGAAGATAAATAGCCATTGTTGTACCCGTCATAACACTGCAGATACCCTTCTCTATAACTCCTGCACCGATTGCACCTGCAACCTGATCCATTGCAGAGGTTATAACCTTAATTCCGTTATACTCGCCGACAAACTTACCGCTGTCCATAAGGGCGGGCAGCATTTCCTTCTCCACACCTATGAAGCTGAGCATTTCATCCCAATACTCTGACGTATTAATATCAAAATATATTGTTGATGACTGCAGGGTTTTTTCTGTGACAAACTTGCCTGTAAGCTTATAAAGAAGATAATCCTCAAGCAGGAAAATTTTCTTCGTCTTTGCCCATACCTGAGGCTCGTTGCGCTTCACCCACAAAAGCTTACTTGCAGGCCAGGTTGCCGTAATTTCAGGCTGACCTGTAACCTCGTAAACCTTTTTGCGTCCAAAATGCTCCTCAATAATGCGCGCCTCTTCCTCTGCACGGTTATCAAGCCATACGATTGCATCACGCACAGGCTCACCGTTTTCATCGGTAAGGATAAGTGTTTCACACTGCGTATCAATAGCAAGAGCGTCCACCTTTGCATTTTTCTCTACATTTGTAAGGGCATTTTTGAGAAGGCTCCAGTATCTAAGAGGCTCCAGCTCTACAATATTACCGCTTGTCTTAACTGTATAATCCTCGGTGGAGGAAGCAAGTTCACGAAGCTTTTCGTCAAATAAAACTGCCTTTACCGAGGTTGTTCCAAAATCAATTCCTAAAAGATTCATAGCGATTATCTCTTAAGCTGAAGGTCGTAATGAACGTCATACGCCTTTTCTTCGTCTGTATACTTACGCTTTGTATCGATAACTTCGCCGTTATTCCACTTTCTGTCTTCAACAGCCTCAGTAGTACCCATAACAGTTACGTTAATCTGTCTTCTTCTTGCACGAACGTGATCCCAGTCAATGAAGTAAACATGTGCAAATTCGCCGCCGTCAAGAACGCCGTCCTTGATTGTCATAGCTTCGCTTCTGCCGAAGAATACAGAGCGAAGGTGTCCGTCTGTGTTCATGCTTGTGTAGTCACCAGGCTCGTTTACGTATCTGCCGAACTGTGAATGAATCGGGCCGGGATGACGGTACTGATGCTCCTCTGCAAAGTCAGGAATCATCTTTCTCATAATATCGAGAAGGTCGTGCTGAAGATACTCAAGGTCAAATGAATCAATATCGTGTGAGCACTCCTGAACCATAACTGAGCAGGTTGTATGATGTGATGCGATTGTAACAGTACCATTCTTAACACCTGAAGCTGCTACGATTTCCATAACCTCTTTTGAAATGTCGTGGAATGTGGGTATCCAACCTCTTGACTGAACTTCCAATTCCTTCTGAAATACTTTAAATTCCATAATTAAATCCTCCTAAAATTTTTATATTAAAAATTATTTGTTTAATCTTTCGCCTACTGCGCCACCTGGATGAACAAGGGCAAACTGCTCATTTTTAAAACCTGTTTCTTCAATAAGCATTGTCTGCAGTACGTGGAAAATCACTGCAAGTGAGGTTGATGATGTTGTTCCCTGACAGTTGTATTTGTCCGTTTCACGGTTTACATACTGCTTAAGAACAACGTCTGCCTCTTTTGCAAGGGGGGACTCCATATTTTCCGTAACGGTTATAATTTTAACACCCTTCTTCTTGCAGATGTCAACAAGCGTTAAAAGCTCCTTTGTCTTGCCTCCGCGTGATGCAAATACCATTACATCACCCTCCTGCAAGAAGCCTGTTGCACCGTGCGGCCCCTCTGCAGGTGAAATAAACCTTGCAGGCTGTTCTATACAGCACATAAGATGCGCAAAATGCTGGCATATAATGCCGCTGTGTCCGCATCCGCTTGAGCCTATTCTCGGCGCATTTTTGAGAAGCTCTACCGCTTTAGAATACGCTTCTTCATCAAAATAATTTGCCATTTCGACAATACACTGACTCTCTGTTATGTAAGCCTGTTTTGCCATTTCAAGTGCTTCTTTTTTCATAATTATGTAGACCTCTTTTTAGTTCGAAGTTCGAAATGATTGTTGATTTTCGCCAAGCGAAAATCTTCCAACACTTCGCATTCCGCATTTCGCATTTCGCATTATTTTTAATGTTTTTCAGACTTTAAAAGGGCTCAAAAGTAGTGCAGAATTTACGAATTGAACCCCTTGGGGCTTGCCCGAAGCTGTACATAAGTACTGCGAGGGTGAAGTTCGTGAATAGCAAAACGCATTTTCTCGAAATCCGTTCTGCGGATTTCTTCCTTGAAGATTAAAGTTCAGTCTGTTCTGTTTATTGATTATACCCCATATTCTTCAATGCGTTTTGCGGTCGGTGCTGCTTTTCAGACCTTTTAGTTTAACTCGTCCCAAGCTTTACGAAGATTATAAAGCATCTCCTCAACCATTTCATACGGTCTGTCCGATTTCATAATACCGCTTGTTGTTCCTGTTGCCTGTGCACCAAGCTTGATTGTGTTGTATACGTCCTGACCGTTTGAAATTCCAGCACCCTGAAGAACCATTATGTCGGGATTGATTTCACGAACGGTCTTAATTGTTTCAATAACGTAGTTACTGTCACTTGTCTGACCTGTACCGATAAGGTCTGTAGGCTCTGCCACGATAAGGTTTGGTCCCATCTTGGCAATTTTCTTAACATCCTCAACAGTGTCAGCACAAACAATTGTACCAAGACCAACTTCGTCAGCTCTTGCAATTGTTTTTTCGATTTCTTCCATTGTAAGGGGCTTTTCAGCGTGGTTAAGCATTACACCAACTGCACCTGCCGCCTTTACAGCCTCAGGAAGAACGCTTCCCAGACCGCGACCGGGGGTAAGGTAGTCCATATGCTGTGCAAATACTAAAATTCTTTCAGTATTGTCAGCAAGAAGCTTGATATCTGTATACTGCGGAGTAACAATTACGTCCACATCATACTTCATTGCAGTTTTATCAATTACCTGCGCAAGCTTAAGCATCTTTTCGCCGTATAAAAATGCCTTGGGTCCTACTTCGAAAAACGGCGGTTTTATCTTTAAATCCTTATACATAAAATTACACTTCCTTTTCTTCAAATCTCTATAACTTGTCCTATTTCGGGAATATGAACAGAGGTATCACCGCACACATTCTGCTCTGCTAAGCTCCAAAGTCCGTGCTCATCACACTCACGCAAAGGAAAATGCACAAGCACTATCTCCTTTGCACCTAAGTTTTTCGTGATATTCCACGCAGAAGGAGTAATTGCATACGCATACGGAACAATCACCACATCAGGTTTTGGAAACTTTTCTGCATCCTTCCACATAAGGGGTGATGCATCACCCATAAACCATACACACTTACTTCCGCAAATTATATAGCTTATATGGGGGATATCCGCCTTTCCGATATGTCTTGTGGGTACTGCCTCGATTTCTATGTTTTGGATATGCTTTGGGGGTAAACACTCAGGCCCGTAAACGGACCTGAGTGTTTTTTTCTTATATTCCTCTGCATAAGACTCGTCATAATGGTCCTTATGCATATGTGTAAACGCCACAACGTCAGGGAAATTTTTTGTAAGCTCTTCACGAACCTCGGGCGGTGTTCCCATATACGGCGCAAGCTCACAAGCTACGCCGTCGAGCAGAAACGACACGCCGTCAAGGATGAGCAATACCCCTGCGTTTGCCGTCCGCGTAATTTCCATTATACACCCTTCTGTGCACGACGAAGTGCCTCTGCCTCTGTGCAGCCGTTTTCTACAGTATGTCCGGGAAGCGGAACAAGCTTTTCGTGGATTGCATCAATAATCCAGCCTGCCTGCGGGAAGAAGTATTCGTCAAATTCAAACGGAGGTGTTATCCAGTTGCGTGCGCCTACTACTACGGGCGGTGCATCAAGATCGTCGAAGCAAAGCTCTGTAATGTTCTTTGCAACGTCATTTAAGAATGAACCACGTGCACAAGCATCTGAAACAAGAACTACTCTGCCTGTTTTCTTTACAGACTCAATAATCTTGGTGTAATCAAGCGGTACAAGAGAGTGAATGTTTATTACATCTGCCTCCATACCATACTTTTCGCTGAGTGTCTTTGCAGCATCCATAGCACGGTAAAGTGCCGCACCGATTGTAAGGATTGTAACGTCCTTACCGTCACGAACTTTATTTGTATCACCAAATTCAATTTCATAACGCTCTGCAGGAACACCGCCTTCGTGGAACTGCTCACCAACATCGTAAATTCTCTGGCTATCATAGAATACAACGGGGTCAGTACCCTTAAGAGCTGCTTCCATAAGACCCTTTGCCTCCCAAGGTGTTGCGGGGAAGCAAACCTTAAGTCCGGGGATATGTGCACAAAGTGCTGTCCAGTCCTGAGAATGCTGTGCACCGTATTTTGAACCAACAGATACACGAAGAACTACGGGCATCTTAAGTATACCTGCACTCATTGCCTGCCACTTACTCATCTGGTTAAAGATTTCGTCACCTGCGCAGCCGATGAAGTCAGCATACATAAGCTCTACGAGTGCACGTCCGCCTGAAAGTGCATATCCAACGGCTGTACCTACGATAGCAGCCTCCGCAATTGGAGAGTTAAAGAGACGGCAATGCGGGAATGCGTCCATCATACCACGGTATACTGCAAACGCACCGCCCCAGTCACGGCAGTCTTCGCCATATGCGATAAGTGTGGGATCTTCATAGAAGCGGTCATAGATAACCTCGCTCATTGCGTCACGAAGGTTAAAGAGCTTCATTTTTGAAACGGGCTTTCCGTCAACAATGGGAGCGCGCTCCTTTTCCTTAAGCTTCTTATATGCAGGAACTTCGTCAAGTGGCATATTAACCTCAGGTTCACGGTCATCAAACTTCTCAACCTTTTCGTTTGAGAACATCATACGCTCAACAACCATAGAATCCTTCTTGAAATCTACATAGGGGCTTACCTCTACATCTGATGCAGCCTTACAAATCATTGTCATACGCTCAGCTGTGTTTGCAAGGATAGCTTCAAGGTCGCTATCGCCTGTAACACCTGCCTCAACAAGACCCTGACGGTATGTGATAATCGGGTCGATTGCCTGCCAAGCTTCGATTTCTTCCTTGGTACGGTATGCATTCTGGTCAGATACAGAGTGACCGCTGTAACGATATGTAAGTGTATCGAGCATAACAGGACCTTCACCCTTACGGAGAATTTCAAGCTTACGCTCCATAGCATCAATAACTGCAAGAGGATTGAAGCCGTTAATTCTTTCAGCGTGGAACTGTGTCGGGCTTACGCCTGAGCCGATACGTGCAAGCATATCATAACCCATTGTTTCACCTCTGGTCTGGTCACCCATACCGTATGAGTTATTGAATACGTTGTAAAGAATGGGCATACCACCCTGGTGGCTTTCCCAAAGTGTATGGAACTGATCCATAGCAGCAAAGTTCATTGCCTCCCAAACGGGGCCGCGTGCCATTGAACCGTCACCGCTGTTACAAACAACAATACCCTGCTTGCCGTTAACCTTCTTAAAGAGTGCCGCACCTGTTGCAATTGCAGCAGAGCCGCCAACGATAGCGTTGTTGGGATAAATACCAAAGGGAAGGAAGAATGCGTGCATTGAGCCGCCCATACCCTTATGGAAGCCTGTTTCACGGGCAAATATTTCAGAAAGTGTTCCGTAAAGGATAAAGCGG
>JAZODM010000052.1:0-1703 GCA_045596985.1 Clostridia bacterium | reverse complement strand
AAACGAACTGTTGCAATGTGAATTTACAAATGAATTGAGGACTTATCGTGAAGAGATCCAAATTATTTGCTATATTGAACATGAAAAAGGCGGTGCATGGCAGACTGTAGATTATGCAATGAAGCAAGGCTGTAATAAATCTTTCTGATGAGCACGAAAACAATTCCAAACTTTTTGAGAAAAGAGAAGAAAACCATTGAAAGATATGCGTTTTTGTGATATAATATAATATCTATAATTATATATAAATATGTAAGGGAAGGGGTTGCAATTTGAAATGGCAGTGTGGTACAATGTCTTGACAGACAGACGGAATAACTGTACCCATTTTTGCCTGCGCCCTTATTTAGATCCTAAAAGCCATCTAAGAGATATGGTTTACCATACCTCTTTGGTGGCTTTACTTTTTTGTTATTAGATAATAAAAAGAGGTGTATGCTGTGACGGAGAAAGAGTTAAAAAAGCTGAATCGCTATCAGCTTTTGGAACTACTTATTATTCAAACAGAACGTGCGGATAAATTACAAACATCTTTGGAGGAAGCAGAGCGGCGATTGAATGATCAAGAAATTAACATTTCCACTTTGGGTTCAATTGCAGAAGCATCTTTGCACTTAAAAGGGGTTTTTAGCACAGCACAGGATGCCGCTGATATGTATATCAATGCGGCAAAGAAGCGTGCCGAAGAAATAGAGGAAGAAGCTCACAAAAAAAGTGCAGCAATTATCGCTCAAGCGTTAGAAGAAGCGCGTCGTATAAAAGGTGAGAATGACGTATGAAAAAATACTTTGGAAGACATAGCAAAAGAGATCTTCCGGCAGTAGATGATCTTCAAAAAGAACTGAAGCGTGAACGGTATAAGCGTCGCTTCCGCAAAATACTTAGAAGCACAGTAAATGCGTTGATCGTTGTTGCTGCGGTTGCTGCCCTGGTTGCGACCTTGATTCTGCCGGTTCTCCAAATTGCCGGCACCAGTATGGAACCAAATCTGAACGATGGAGACATTGTTCTGCTGGTGAAAAAGAAGAATTTGCAAACAGGTGATCTTTGCGCCTTTTATTACTCGAATAAAATTCTTATTAAGCGGGTCATTGCCACCCCGGGAGATTATATCTGGATCGAATCCGACGGTACAGTTTTTTTGAACGGCAACCCGTTGGACGAGCCGTACATTAGCGAGAAGGCTTTGGGAGAATGCGATGTTGAGTTCCCCTACCAAGTGCCGGAAAACTGTTATTTTGTGATGGGCGATAAAAGAGAAACCTCAATAGATAGTCGCAGCAGTGTGATCGGTTGTATTCCTGAGGATCAAATCGTTGGCAAGATTTTTTGCAAAATTTGGCCTTTATCAGAATTTGAGTTCATAGATTAACACCCAATAAAGTAATTGGAAAGGAGGTGTGATCTTGCCAGAGAATGGACAAAAACTTTTAGAACAACTCAATATAATCAATCGAGACCGCCATAATCTCCGGCAGATCATCCCGACCCTTTCTTTGATCGTTGTATTGATCGTCTTTTGGCGCTTGAAACTCACCGGCATCGGTATAGCAGGAGAAGCATTCTGTGGAAAGGAAGAACACATCCACAGCGAAGAATGTGTCAACTGCACCATAGAGGAGCATATACATACAGCCGATTGCTACAGTGATATAAACGCCGATTTGGAAACAAGTGACGACTGGGAAGCAACATTGGCTGAC
>JAZODM010000051.1:0-14761 GCA_045596985.1 Clostridia bacterium | reverse complement strand
ATGGGAGCATAGCTCAGCTGGGAGAGCATCTGCCTTACAAGCAGAGGGTCATAGGTTCGAGCCCTATTGTTCCCACCATTTGGCCCGGTAGTTCAGTTGGTTAGAACGCCAGCCTGTCACGCTGGAGGTCGAGGGTTCGAGCCCCTTCCGGGTCGCCAAATGCCTTTGTAGCTCAGTCGGTAGAGCAAGGGACTGAAAATCCCTGTGTCACTGGTTCGATTCCAGTCGAAGGCACCATTTATGCGGGAGTGGCTCAGTGGTAGAGCGTCACCTTGCCAAGGTGAACGTCGCGAGTTCGAATCTCGTCTTCCGCTCCAAACACAAAAGACGCAATAAAGCGTCTTTTGTAATATGGCGCCATAGCCAAGTGGTAAGGCAGAGGCCTGCAAAGCCTTTATCCCCAGTTCAAGTCTGGGTGGCGCCTCCAAAACAAAAATCCTGTCGAAAGATAGGATTTTTTGTTTTGTATTATTCATTTTTCATTATTCAATATTCATTATTCATTAAGCTCGACAGGATTTTTTAATGAATAATGAAGCCGCTTTGCTAATGAATAATTAATAATAATGGTTGCTTTGCTTATGCAAAGCTTATTTTTTTACCGTATAGGAAATTACGTGAATTTAACGTGCATGCAACCATGTTCGCACTTCGTTTGGATGCAACATGGGTGCAGCGGCACGCTGCTTTTTTATGTGCATCTATATCATTCTGATTTGCCGCAAACGGGGGTGTAAAAAAACTCGGTTTTTTTACATCCCTTTTTTTGTATTATCTCTTCCCTTTCGGGCATACGCGCATACATACTCCGCACACGGCGCCACGTCCGATATGTTTGAATTTATCTTTCATATAGTCACTGCACGCTTTGGCATCAAATATATCCTCGCGACTCATCCCCTCGCAATAATTGACATTTTTTATCGCCATCGCACCGCAGTGCCTTGCACATATGTCGCAATCACCGCACTGAGATTTCTGAGAGAGGCACACTGTATCGACGGGTGCATCGGTAAACACCGTGCCGAGCCTTACACGCGGCCCAAGCTTATTTGATATAAAAAGCGCACTTTTCCCGATATAACCAAGGCCTGCGCGCACCGCTGCCGTTTTATGTGCAAATAGTCCTGCAAGACCTTCTATAGACTGACTTGCGGGTATTGCCGCGGCATTATAACCTTTCTGCAAAAGCGCCATCACAAGCTGCAGCGACACAGAATCTATATATGCATTCATAGTCCTGTAATGCTGAAAATATGTATGTGTGGGCGCTCCTTCAATCTGCTCCACAACATTGCCTGATAACCCAAATACCATCGACACCGCACCTGTAAGATTTTCAAAAGGGGTGTCTTCACATTTTGAAAATCCTATATCTGAAACAAACCGTTCCGACAAAAAATTATTTATAAAATCGTTCATATAGACTTCCTCTTCGTTTGGATTACTGTCGCATTGTCAAATGCACGGATAACTGTGCGCAGAGGATGCAGTTCATCCTCCTGCTTCATAGGAAGAGGGTCGCCGTATTTTAAATGCCTTACAATCTGCAAAAAGAAGTCTTCGCAGTCAGAGGAAGATGTATCAACCTCTCCCTCATCCCTCTCCTTTGTATAAAGATGGGTATGGCGTCCCCCGTCCGTTATTTCGATCATACCCTCAGTACCGAAAATACGTACACTCTCATTCCCCCATTTTCCAAAACCGTGCGGATTTAAATAATTAATACACGCAGATGCCACGCCGCCGTTGGAAAGGGTCATCATCCACGAGGATGCCGTAAATAATCCTTCATTGGGGTTAATATTTCCAAGATGTGTCTGGCATACTTGTACATCCTCTACCCAAAGTCCCGTAATATGCTCCAGAAACCTTATTGCGTGTATTCCTGCCTGACGTATAAGCCCGCCGTCCTTTTCCTCATTCTGCGGTCTTTTGTCAGCATTAAGCGGATATGATTTTTGTACATAGACCTGTACAACCTCGCCTACCTTCCCCTCGCGCACTGCTTTTCGCACACTCCAATAAGGCTCAGTATATACACTGTCTGCCATTTCGTGAAACTCTTTTCCCGCTTTTTTTGCCGCATCGAGAATTCTATCAATACCTTCCTCCTTGAAAGCTGCCGGCTTTTCCGCATAGACGTGCTTTCCTGCATTAAGACACCTGATTGCATCGTCCTCCTGCTCACTCCTTTGCGGAGAACAAAGACTTACTAAATCAATCTCCTCATCCGCGAGCATCTCGTCAAGGCTCCGGTACACTTTAAATCCGTCATTACCTTCCTGCAGTAGAGCCTCTTTAAACGCATCGGAAACGTTGCAAACTGCCGCTATGCGCGTTTCATTTTCGTAATTCTTTAGCCCTATCTGATGACCTGCACTTCCGTAAAGACCTATGTTAAGCTTTCTGTCCATTTACTCTACCTCTCATACAAAATCAGAAAATGTTTTTGACAAATCCTTATAACATTCTACCGACTTTTCAAAAAGTCCGTCTGCATATAAAAACCCGTCCTCTATGCGTCTGACGCTTTCTTTAATATCTTTTATTTCAAACTCTTTTTGAATTTGATTTATCATTCTTGTATGTACAGCCGTCGTCTCTACTCCGCACGGGCCGTCCGTCATATCGCCGTCAAGAATAGCCTTTACTGCCACGTGCAGCTTTTTGCACGAATTTTTATTAGGGTCTCCGTACACAACCTTTTCCCCGTCATTATATATAGCAACAATGTTTCCAAATTCACTGTAGGCAGGCGGCAACAATACATTTGCTTCTTCATTATCCTGGTACGAGTAATATACCGATGCATTCTCAAACCTGTATTCAAAAAGCGGCTCTATCTTTTTATTAACGGGGTGTGCCGCAATAAAGCAAGCCTTCGCCTGTCCGTTTATTGTAAACTGTATTTTTGCAGTGTCAAAATTTTCAATATCATTTGCCCGTAGAAGCTCTGCAGACACATTCTGCGGCTCTGCCGCAAAGCCCTCCTCACCCATTACATACATCATATTGAAAAGATAGTGCGCGGCACTGTTGTTTGCTACACTGTCATATATAAGCCTTCCGTCGTTTGTTTTGATTTTTCCTGCCCAGCCTATTCCGCGTCCGAAGTAATCAAGATTTCTCGGGCGCAGCACTACTGTCTTCATCTCCAGAAGCTTACCAAGCTTCCCTGCAAGAATATCTTTTTTAAGATTTGTTACGGCATCACTGAATGACCACTGATATCCGATATATACAAACCTTTTTGCCTTTTCCTTTGCCTTTAATATTATATCTATATCCTTTTCATCGGAACACAGCGGCTTTTCGCACAGAACATTTGACCCGTTTTCAAGCGCCGTCAGGATATGCTGCGTATGCAAAAAAATCGGTGTTGAGATAACTGCAAGGTGCGCAGAGTTTTCCCTATAAAACTCGTCCATACTTGCGCAGATAGGAATATTCATCTGCTTTAAATCTTCTATATATGTACATCTTTCGGGATACGGGTCAACTACCCCCGCAAGCTTAATTTTCCCATATTGGTTTTCAATTATTTCTTGAACCATTGTTCCGCCATATCCGCCGATGCCAACCAGCAAAACGCTGACCTGTCTCATATTCTGATTCCTCACTTTAACGTCAATTTTATGAGTTAACATTAACATATTTTCACTTTTATGTCAACATAAAAAACATACTGTTTTTTGTCTTTGCAGCTGCACAGTAAATAAAATTTTTTTATATTTTTATTTTAAGAATCCCAGTTCGTTTTTTTGTTTTGTCCCGCCTTCAAAAGCAACTATAGTTCCAAAGAAAAAAGGCGGTCAGAAAAATTTTCTGACCGCCTCTTCTGAAGGATTAGCTATGTGAGTGCGCACGCGTTTCCTTTACGGGAAGCTTTTCCTTGAAAAGCAGTGTAATGCACCAAAGCCCTGCAAGACCTATTACAGTGTAAATAATTCTGCTGAGAACTGCTGTCTGACCTCCGCAAAGAAGTGCTACAAGGTCAACACCGAAAAGTCCTATGGAGCCCCAGTTAATAGCACCAAGTATAGCCAATACTAAAGCTGTATTATCCATTAAAATCACTCCTTCACTGTCATTATAATCATATTTTCATAAATTTATTCAATTTTTAGTTTTTTCGAACAAATGTTTGCATTTTAATAAATTTTGTGATATACTATTTACTAAAGGAATGTGATTTTAATGTATTGTTGTTTTACAGGGCACCGCCCCGAATCCCTCAAAATACCTTTTGATGAAAACAGCCCGCGCTTTAGCGCGCTAAAAAATGTAATTTCAGATATAATTGACCAGGCAATAAGTGACGGTTACACAGACTTTTACTGCGGAATGGCACGCGGAATAGATATGCTCTGCGCTGCTTTGGTACTTGACAAGACAAAAACAAACTCCGCCCTGCGCCTGCACGCAGCGCTCCCCTGCCCAAACCAAAGTGACGGCTGGAGGGCAAAGGATATAAAACTCTTTGATGATATTTTATCGCAATGTGCATCAAAAACTGTGATAAGTCCGTTTTATACACCTGAATGTATGCTTGCACGCAACCGATTTATGGTGGATAATTCGCAGCGCGTAATTGCCGTGTGGAATGGCTTTTACCGCGGCGGCACGGCATATACTGTGCGTTATGCAAAAAAACAAATGAAAGAAATTTATTTAATACGTCCGCGCGATTTGTCCGTAACATCAATATAGCATAAAAAGGATAGCAATTTTTTGCTATCCTTTTTATGCGCCTGACCTGAGAGATGCGTTATATTCAATCTGTGAAATAATCTCATCCTCGGTAACTGTAGGCGGAATTTCTATCGAGAAAATATACTTACGCAAATTTGTATCAATATTACTGTCAAGTGATACATCATGCACCACTATATCTAATTCTTCAAGTTTTTCCATAACGTATTTTTGATAATTTTCCCTGTCAACATCTTTTATTATCAGCATTTTTGTTTTAGGAAGCTTTATCCACCTGAAATTAAGGTGAAGAACAAACTGTGCAACAAGGATTATCACAGTTGCAGCAATTCCAAGTGCATACATTCCTGCACCTATCGCCATACCAACACCCGATGTTGCCCATATTCCTGCCGCTGTGGTAAGTCCTGTGATGGTATTTTTATGTACAAAAATCATTCCCGCTCCCAAAAAACCTATTCCGCTGGCAATGGTTGAAGCTATTCTCGACGGGTCAAGGCGCACCTCTACGTCCTGATACATTCCCATCCCAATTACATCAAAAAATGCATATTTCGACACAACCATCATCAGCGCTGCTCCGCACGCTACCACAAAGTGCGTTCTAATACCTGCCTCCTTGGAACGGTTTTTGCGTTCAAGACCGATTATCATTCCGCATATTCCTGCAAACAGTACCCGGAAAATAAACGGCAGATGCAATGTTTGAGTTAAAAATTCTGTCATTTTCTATCCCCTTCCTTTTAAAAAACGAAGACCTATAAAAGCAACATTCACTCTTGCTTTTATACGTCCCCGAATATATATTAGATTATATTATAGACTAATATGTTTTATTAGTCAAGCAATGTTTTTATCAAAAATTATCCTTTATATAGTCACACGCTGCCAGTGCCGCCACTGCACCGTCTGCTGCGGCAGTAGATACCTGCCTGATTTTTTTACTGCGGCAATCTCCTGCAACAAATATTCCGTCCGTTTTTGAAAGACATTCCTCTGTTGAAGCTGCATATCCACGCTCGTCAAGATTAAGAACATTAGCAAAGCTTTCATTCTGCGGAATTAATCCTATGGCAATAAACATACCGTCAAGGGAAATGCTTCGAGTTTTGCCTGTTACAGTTTCCTTTATCACGATACCTTTAAGTTCACTCTCGCCCAAAAGCTCCTCAACAATACTGCCCGTTATTATTTCAACATTTTCCTTTTGTTCAAGCTGCTTAGAAAGCTTATCCTCACCTGTAAGGTAATCAAGGTTTTGAATTACATAGACCTTTTTTGCCAAATCTGAAAGGAGCAACGCCTCCTGAAGCGCAGAATTTCCGCCACCGATTACCGCAACGGTCTTATTCTCATAAAAAGCACCGTCGCAAACTGCGCAAAACGATATTCCCTCCCCCACAAAGTTTTCTTCTTTGGGAAGACCGAGCATTCTGTGTTTTGCACCCGTTGCTATAATTACTGCCTTTGCAGTATATTCTTCGCCATCCTCGGTTACTACCGTCTTTGTCTTACCGTCTATTATCTTTGTAACTTCTGTGCATTCTGTATCTGCGCCCTGCTCGAGCACCTGCTCAACCAGTTTTTCGGCAAATTCATTTCCGGTAAGGCTTAAAAAGCCGGGGATGTTTTCAACCTTGGGCGAATATGTTATCTGTCCGCCAAAGCTACCTTTTTCTATCACCAGAACAGTTTTATTTGCCCGTAGTGCATACAGGGCGGCGGTGAGCCCCGCAGGGCCACCGCCAACAATTATAATGTCATACATATAAACTCACCTTATGCCTTAAGATATTTTTTAATACCCGACACACCGACAAACTTTGTTGCCTCGCCACCGCTTATTACAACAAGTGTGGGTGCCTGCTTTATTGAGAATTTCTCTACAAGCTCTGCATTTTCGTTTGCAAGGAGCTTTTCATATTTTACCCCTGCCTTATCAAGTGCCGCACAGGCAATCTTGCAGTTAGGGCAGGTTGCCGTTGTGAAAAGGTATACTGCATCATCGGCAGCGCATTCACACTTTTCTTCCTGTACTTTCTCTACAGCTACGCCGTCACGCTTAAGATGGGAATTTGCAATATCATAAACCTTACGGTCTTTATATTCCTGCGACTTACCGTCATTCCAGTTCTGTACGGGTCTGTAATATCCCGTGATACGGCTGTAAACCTCCGTCGGCTCATTACAATCGGGGCAGGTATAAACCTCACCTGAAATATATCCGTGGTTTTTACATACTGAATATGTGGGTGAAAGCGTATAGTAAGGCAAGCTATAGTTCTCCGCAATCTTTCTTACAAGCTGTGCTGCAGCCTGCCAGTCGGGAAGCTTCTCGCCCAAAAATGCGTGGAATACTGTTCCCGAGGTATAAAGTGTCTGAAGCTCGTCCTGAATATCAAGCGCAGTGAAAATATCCTCTGTATAGCCAACCGGCAAATGAGAGCTGTTTGTGTAATAAGGTGTCTGATCCTCATCCTTTGCCGCAGTTATAATGTCGGGATAATGCTTCAAATCGTGCTTTGCAAGACGGAATGCAGTAGACTCTGCAGGAGTTGCCTCAAGGTTATAGAGGTCACCGTATTCAACCTGATAGTCAGAAAGTCTTTCACGCATATGGTTAAGAACTTCCTTCGTAAACTCCTGAGTTTCTTTATGTGTAAGGTCAGCCTTAAGCCATTTTGCATTAAGACCAACTTCGTTCATACCAACAAGACCGATTGTAGAGAAATGGTTGTTAAATGTTCCAAGATATCTCTTTGTATAGGGATAAAAACCTGCATCAAGAAGCTTTGTAATAATGGTACGCTTTACCTTAAGTGAGCGTGCTGAAATATCCATCATTCTGTCAAGACGTGCATAAAAGTCATCCTTATCCTTTGCAAGATATGCAATTCTGGGCATATTGATTGTAACAACACCTACAGAACCGGTAGACTCACCGCTGCCGAAGAAGCCGCCTGATTTTTTACGAAGCTCACGAAGGTCAAGACGAAGTCTGCAGCACATACTTCTTACATCGCTCGGCTCCATATCGCTGTTGATGTAGTTTGAGAAGTACGGTGTACCGTATTTTGATGTCATTTCAAAGAGAAGACGGTTATTTTCTGTATCTGACCAGTCAAAATCACGTGTAATTGAATATGTGGGAATAGGATACTGGAAGCCTCTGCCGTTGGCATCACCCTCAATCATTATCTCGATGAATGCCTTGTTCACCATATCCATTTCCTTCTGGCAATCCTTATATTTAAAGTCAAGCTCCTTACCGCCGACAATACAGTTAAGCTCTGCCAGATCGTTTGGAACTACCCAGTCAAGAGTAATGTTTGAGAACGGTGCCTGTGTACCCCATCTGCTGGGTGTGTTTACACCATAGATAAAGGACTCAATGCATTTTTTAACCTGATCATATGAAAGGTTGTCCACCTTTACAAACGGAGCAAGATATGTGTCAAACGATGAAAATGCCTGCGCACCTGCCCATTCGTTCTGCATAATTCCCAGGAAGTTAACCATCTGGTTGCAAAGTGTTGCAAGGTGGCTTGCAGGTGCAGATGTAATCTTACCTGTAACACCGCCCAATCCTTCCTGAATAAGCTGTTTGAGCGACCATCCTGCACAGTATCCTGTCAGCATTGAAAGGTCGTGTATATGAATATCTGCATTACGGTGTGCATTGCCTATCTCATCATCATAGATTTCTGACAGCCAGTAGTTCGCCGTAATTGCACCTGAGTTACTCAAAATAAGTCCGCCTACAGAATACGTAACTGTGGAATTTTCCTTAACACGCCAGTCACTTATGTTAAGGTAGTTGTCTATAATTGTCTTATAGTCAACCATCGTTGCATTAAGATTACGGATTTTCTCCCTCTGACGGCGGTAGAGAATATACGCCTTTGATACATCGTCATAGCCTGCCTTGATAAGCACAGACTCAACGCTGTCCTGAATATGCTCCACCTCAATTTTGTTATCTTCAATCTTCGGCTCAAACTCAGCCGTTACCTTAAGGGCAAGAAAGTCAATTATGTCCTGATTATACTGTCTCTGACAAGCTTCAAATGCACTCTGGATAGCTTCGCTGATTTTTGAAAGGTCAAAACTAACGAGCTTTCCGTCTCTTTTCACTACGTTATACACAATAACTCCTCCTTTTATAATATGTAAAAAATATATTTTAAGTCAAAATGTGCACGATCTTTAATTCGTGCACATTCATTATATAGTATATCTTGTATATTGTCAACTATTTTTTACAATATATTGTGTCAAAAGTTAAAAAAGGAAAAAGCGCATAATACTGCAATTCATATCCCTCTTACTTCTACATTTGGTATGAACTTAGCCGCTTTTGCACGCATATTCTGCATTGTTTCGGGGCTTACAGCACAAAGCCCTTCTTCTATAAGGTCGCCCGAATCAACAAAATTCTGCAGAAAATATTTATCGGCACCCTTAATCCACTTTGCAATTTCTTCTATATCTTGTGGTGTGTGAAACTGACTTACAACTGTGGTACGAAATTCATACGGGATTTTTCCCGAAAGTAAAAATTCTACACTCTTTTCAATATTTCGTATTTGAAGGTCTGTTATACCTGCAGTCCGGGCATATTTTTCTTTACAGTTTTTTATATCCATTGCCACATAATCAATAAGCTTACTTTCTGCAAGCTCAATCAGCTTTTCGGGGAAAGAGCCGTTTGTATCAAGCTTTACACTGTAGCCAAGCTCCTTTACCCTTTCTATAAAATCGCCAATGCCCTCCTGCAGCAGAGGTTCACCGCCTGTAATGCAAACCCCATCTAAAATCCCCTGCCTTTTTTCAAGGAAGTCCAGAATTTCATCCTCATCATAAACATAGTCATTTTCAATATGCGTCACAAGTGATGCGTTATGACAAAAAGGACAACGGAAATTACATCCTGCCGTAAAAAGCGTGCAGGCAACCTTTGTGGGATAATCAAGCAGTGTAAGCTTCTGAAAGCCGTTAAATTTCATACTCACTCCTCACCTTTCACAACTATTATATATCGGAGGAAGGTTTTATGTCAAGATATGAAAATTCATATTAATTTTAGTTTTGCTGCATACTATATGAAAAGATTCAGGAGGAAAAGCTATGATAAAATCTGTATGGACGGATAATATTTCTTTGCCTAAGTTTAAAAAGCTTACGCAAGACCTCTCAACCGATGTTTTAGTTATCGGCGGCGGCTTGTGCGGACTTTTGTGCGCATATTATCTGCAAAAGGCAAATATAGACTACATCCTTGTTGAAGGAAATACAATTGCGTCGGGAATTACGAAAAACACCACGGCAAAAATCACTTCACAGCATTCTCTTATTTATGACAAGATAACACGCAGCTACGGAAAAGAAAGGGCGCAGATGTATCTTGATGCAAACACTGCGGCTCTTTTGGAATATGAAAAGCTGTGTCGGGGTATCGAGTGCGATTTTACAGTAAAGGATGCCTACACCTACTCCACTACCGACAGAGATGAAATTGAAAGAGAGGTGCGCGCCGCAAATGCACTGGGTCTTGATGCAGAATTTGTATCAACGCTTGAACTCCCCTTCAGTGTTGCAGGTGCAATTAAGTTTAAAAATCAGGCGCAGTTTAATCCGCTTAAATTTATAGCGGAGCTTTGTAAGGATTTAAAAATATACGAAAACACTTTTGTGCGTGATATTACCCCCACTTGCGCCGTTACAAACAGCGGCAAAATTAACTTTAAAAAAGTCATTGTCGCAACGCATTTCCCGTTTATAAACAAACACGGCAGCTATTTTATAAAGCTTTATCAGCACCGCAGCTATGTCACGGCACTTGAAAATGCGCCCCTTGTCAGCGCAATGTATGTTGATGCGGATAAAAGGGGGCTTTCCTTCAGGACTTATGAAAATCTTCTTTTAATCGGCGGGGGCGGACACCGCACCGGCAAAGAAAGTGATGCGTGGAACACCATAGAAAGCTTTGCCAAAAAACACTATAGCGATGCAAAGGTAAAATACCGCTGGGCGGCGCAGGACTGCATAAGCCTCGATAGCATTCCCTATATCGGTCACTATTCAAAAAATACGCCCAATATGTATGTTGCCACAGGATTTAATAAATGGGGGATAACGTCATCTATGGTTAGCGCAATGCTCCTTTGTGATATGGTGCAGGGCAAAAAAAATGACTTTGCAGAGGTTTTTTCTCCGCAAAGAAGTATACTAAAGCCGCAGCTTGCACTTAACGGCTTTGAAACAACGTTAAATTTTCTGTCCCCTACGACAAAACGCTGCCCCCACCTTGGGTGTGCACTCAAATGGAACAAAGCGGAGCATAGCTGGGATTGTCCGTGCCACGGCTCCCGCTTTGAAGAAAGCGGAAGGCTGATTGATAATCCTGCAACAGGCGATGCAAACATTTAAAATGTCGAGGTTTCTCCCCTCAGTGATGCACTGCAGCTTGTAGAGGATTATTCAAGCTGAAAGCAAATAATTTTAATATTAAAAACCCGTTTTGGGGACAGTTCCCAAAACGGGTTTTTTCAAGCTGATAAAATCGGTTTCTTTTCCTTTTGCAATGCAGAAATCGCAGGAAAATATGCGCTTAACAGTGTTATAATACAAAGTATCCAGCCTATCGGCCAAACAAGATACAAGAATGTAAGATTCGGACAAAGCGGGAACACTAAATACACCCACAAAAATCTAAACGCACACATAAACACAAGTGTGGAAATGGCAGGCAAAATAGGCTTGCCCATTCCACGCAGAACGCCGCCCAAAATCTCATTAATACCACAGATAAAATATGTGCTTGAAACAATAACCATTTTTTGTTGCGAATATTTAATGACCGCAGGGGTCGAAGACATAATCGAGGATAACTGCGCAGAAAAGATAGCTGTAAGTGCGCCAAAGGTTGCACCAAACGCAACTGTTATCAAAGTTGCACGTATAATCGTCTTTTTTACACGGTCTATGTTTCCTGCACCGATGTTTTGTGAAACATACGGCGTTGTTGCAAGTGACGGCGCATAAATAATCTGATACATTATTCCGTCAAATTGATTTGCTATAGCAATTCCGGTTGTGGCATCTGCACCAAATCCGTTAACTGTCGCCATAATTACAACATTTGCAAACGAATACATTGCACTTTGAAGTCCTGCCGGAACACCTATAAATAATATTTCTTTAAGCTCAGAGGCGTGAAATCTGAGTTTTTTCAAATTTATATGTACTGCATCGCTTTTTAGAACTGTACGCATTGCAAGGACTGATATTATAATATTTGAAAAAACGGTTGAAAAGCCAACACCTTCAACATCCACATTAAAGGCAGTTATAAAAATTATTGAGAAGATAACTTTGAGTATCCCACCCAAAATAAGAAAGTACATTGGGTTTTTGGTATCTCCCGTTGCCCGTAATATCGCTGCGCAAAAATTGTACATCATCAAAAACGGCGCACCGTAGAAATATATTTTAAAATATGTCGTCGCTTGCCCGAGCAAGCTCTGGGGACAATTTGTCATTCTTAAAAATGTTTTTGCAAACATAGCACCAATTATGAGTAATAAAATGCCACCGACAACAGACAACAGAATAGACGTTTCTGCCGCCTTATTCGCACGTTCTTTATTTCCCAGACCTATTCTTTTTGCAACAACGACATTTGCCCCTGCTGATATTCCTATAAGAAGAGCGGTTGAAAGAGTAATCAGTGTTCCGCAAGCACCCACGCTTCCCACTGCAGCATCATTTGAAAAATACCTGAGAACCGTCATATCAACTATGTTAAACAGTGACTGCGTAACATTCATTATCATAATGGGAATTGTCATAGCAAGAAGTCCTTTTGTTATTGAGCCATTCAGCATATCAACATTTGTGTTTTTCATAGCTATCACCCCTATAGTTTTAATCAATTATAGCATTTTATTTTACCGTTGGTTATGTTTTTTCATAAATCGACTTGCACAAAAGATAGATTTATCATATAATATAGTCATCGGAGAGGCGAACTCATTACGGTTTAAAAAGGTAAATTTCGTATAATACCGCAGAAAATTCTGCAAATATACGTCAGTATTATTCTTGAATTTTCTTTGTCTTATATCAAAATTTCTTCTTTTTAAGCTCTCCGACCTTATACGCAGAAAAATTTAAAATGATTTTAATGCGAAGGGCGAAGACAGGCTGACACCTTTCAAGACCGACAAATTGAAAGCATTCAAATTTGTCAAGTATAAGGCGCAACCAGTTCGCCTCTCCGATGACTAAGGTGATTTTATGAAAATTTCAATTAATGTTACAAAAAATTGTTCCCCTGCTCATAAGCACGCTTATTATCAAATTATTATCCATACCAAAGGAAGCGGTACTATAAATATAGGCGATGGCGAAAGAAGGATTTCTAAGGGAGATATTGCTATTGTTCCCCCGGATATAATGCACAGCTCTTATTCAGAAGACGGATACGAAAGGATTTATATAGACGGGGAATTTAACCAGATTTTTAATTTCTCTAAGCCGGTCATAATTACTGACAACTTGTCAGGCGAAGGACTTTTACTTGCTAATATGCTCTATAAAAACCGTTTTGCAAATGATGATTATGTAGCTGCGCTATGCAATGCCTTTGCACATTTTTTACTGCAAAGCATTAATATGGATGACACCATTTCCGTAGCGGTAAAAGAAATTATCAATGAGTTGACAGAAAACTTTTACGATTGCAACCTTAGCGTTTCGTACATTTTACAAAAAAGCGGCTATGCCGAAGATTACATCCGTGCACACTTTAAAAGAATTACCGGAAAATCCCCCGTGGAATTTTTGACGAATGTACGTATAAGTCACGCCTGCTTTCTGATTGACACATACAAATCGGCTCTTTCCTTGTCTGAAATTGCAGAAAAGTGCGGATATACAGATTACGTGTACTTTTCCCGAAGATTTAAACAAAAAATGGGAATTTCTCCGCAAGCCTACAAAAACTTTTAAAGCAAATTTCCCATTTTTGGGACACTCCCCAAAACGTGAAAAATAAAAAGAGTGAGCAAAAATTGCTCACTCTTTTAAGTTCGTTAAAATATTAACTTACGCCTCGATAGCAGATACAACGCCGCTGCCAACTGTTCTACCACCCTCACGGATAGCGAAACGAAGACCTTCTTCGATAGCGATAGGTGTGATAAGCTCAACGCTGATTGTTACGTTATCGCCAGGCATACACATTTCTGTGCCAGCAGGAAGCTCGATAACACCTGTAACGTCAGTAGTTCTGAAATAGAACTGAGGACGATAGTTGTTGAAGAAAGGCTTATGACGGCCACCTTCTTCTTTAGTAAGAACGTAAACCTCACCCTTGAACTTTGTATGAGGATGAACGCTGCCGGGCTTTGCGAGAACCTGTCCTCTTTCGATTTCGTTTCTCTGAACACCACGGAGAAGAGCACCGATGTTGTCACCAGCTTCAGCCTGAGGAAGAAGCTTTCTGAACATTTCGATACCTGTTACAACAACCTTACGAGCCTCGTCTGTAAGACCAACGATTTCAACTTCGTCGTTAACAAGGAGAGTACCTCTCTCAACACGGCCTGTAGCAACTGTACCACGACCTGTGATAGAGAATACGTCCTCGACAGGCATAAGGAAAGGAAGATCTGTAGGACGCTGAGGAGTAGGAATATACTCGTCAACCTTAGCCATAAGCTCAACGATAGGAGCATACTCAGGAGCGTTGATGTCTGTAGATGTAGACTCAAGAACCTGAAGTGCGCTACCGCAAACGATCGGGATGTCATCTCCCGGGAATTCGTACTCTGTAAGGAGATCACGGATTTCCATTTCAACAAGCTCAAGAAGCTCATCATCGTCAACCTGGTCTCTCTTGTTCATGAATACTACGATATAGGGAACGCCAACCTGACGGCTGAGAAGGATATGCTCACGAGTCTGAGGCATAGGACCATCAGCTGCAGATACAACGAGGATAGCACCGTCCATCTGAGCAGCACCGGTGATCATGTTCTTA
>JAZODM010000050.1:0-42418 GCA_045596985.1 Clostridia bacterium | reverse complement strand
CCGTTATTCATACTTTATTCTTTCGTGGAAATATCCTCCAAGAGCTTTGGTAATTACTTTTATTACTGTTTTAAGCTCACGGAAGGTGAGATTACACTCGGAAAACTGCCCCGAATTAACACGCTCCGTCGCAAGACGGCGCACCATCGCCTCTATCTTGCCCTCGCTTTTGTCCTCAATACTTCTGACCGCCGCTTCACACGAATCGGCAAGCATCACAATAGCCGCCTCTTTTGTCTGCGGTACGGGCCCTTTGTAAGTAAAGAGGGATTCGTCAACGTCTTTTTCAAGCTCCTTCGCCCGAAGGAGAAAATATCCCGTTGTAGTCGTTCCGTGATGCTGGGAAATAATATCGCAGATGCTCTTGGGCAAATGATTTTTTGTCGCAATTTCAGCCCCGTCTTCTACGTGACTTATTATAAGAGAGGAGCTTTCAGTCGGGGAAAGAGCCTCATGCGCATTTTTATCATACTGATTTTCTTTAAAGTACAGCGGATGGCGAAGCTTCCCTATATCGTGGTAATATGCCCCCACACGTGCCAAAAGTGCATCGGCATTAACGGCGCGTGCTGCAATTTCAGAAATATTTGCAACTGTGAGTGAGTGGTGATACGTTCCCGGAGCTTCAATCAAAAGCTTTTTTAAGAGCTTGTTTTCAGGGTTTGCAAGCTCGCTCAGCTTCATAGGGGTTGTCGCATTAAAAAGCCATTCAAAAAGCGGAAGTGAGCCTATCGTTATAAGTCCTGACAAAAATCCGCCCAAAAACCCCTTCGAAAATGCGCCCAGCGCAGCGGAAACACCGCTTGACTCGATAAGCGACATTGAGCAAAAAACAAAACCGTAAAAAAGCGATGAGATAAATGTTGCAGGGAGAAGGTGTGTACGCCTTTTTACCGATGCAAAGCAATACGAAGATGCCGTACCTGCCACAATCAGGCAGAGGGTGTATCCCCAGTTTGCATCAAAGGCAACACCGCAGAATATCGATATGATAAGGTTTGCCGTAATTGCCGTCTGCACAGGTGCAAATACGCTAACTATGGACGGAAAAATGCCTACAGGAAGTAGCGCCGTCATTTTCTCGGGAACGTATTTAGACCCGTAAAATGCCATAACAACCATCAAAAGTCCCACAAGTGCCGCAATCGGCAGTGCAGCGGAATTTTTCCTGCGATTTTTGGAAAGATGGAATACTAAAATCAAATAGCAAATCAGCATAAGTGCCGCAATGCCGACGGTATATGTTGGTGAGAGGGGGTTTGTCCCCTTTAAAATTCCAAGTGCGCTGAGCATATTAAGCTGCGCTTCTGAAATTATTTCACCCTTTCGTACAATTATCTGATTTTTCTTGTATTCAATTTCGGGGACGGAGGCGGCTGCAGCGCGCCTTCTGCGCTCGGTTTCCTCTTCGTCAAGCTCTAAATTCACTGTCAGAACAAGCGAAATGATTTCATTTGCAGCATCCTTTTGCGCGCTTGTAATTTTAAGGGCAGAAACCTCCTTGCTGCATTTTTCCTTTGCCGCATCAAGGTCTGATATCCCCTCCGACATTACGCTATCGACAATATCCGAAACCTTACGCATTGCAGAAAATTCGCTCTCTTTTGCGCTCATCAGTGAAAGAGCAGTTTTCTGGGAAATATCAAGCTTCACTGCCGCCTGGAGCTGGGCGCTTCCTGCAGATACATTAATATTTTCATCACTGCGCAGCGTTGTTGCGTGGGCAAAAACCTTCGTCACGTTCTCTACTGAAGAAATACGCTTGTTATCGTTACGCACATACACGTTTTCCACGCTTTTGCGTGCCGCATTGCGGCTGGCATTGGTGGTGGTTTCGTCAACTATTGCGCGCGGCGCATAAATATCAACGGTAGACACATCGCCAACCTTAACCTCAATCTGTCCCGTTCTGTTGGAAAATAAAACGACAAAAACAATCAGGACAAAAGAAACAATTGTAATTGTTGCGTGTAGGGCATTACTGAAAAATGATTTCATCATCTGTCACGACCTTTTCGATATGTTTTGCTTTGCAAAACTTCTTTTGCGAGAGGATGACCTTGTCATCCGTCGCTACCTTTTCTCAAAGCGCTCATATGCAGCTATAATTTTTTGTACAAGGGGATGACGGACAACGTCCTTGTCTGAAAGATACGAAAAATCAAGTCCCTCAATGTTTTTCAGAACCTTTGCCGCATCCTTAAGACCGCTTCTCTTTCCGTCGGGAAGGTCAATCTGCGTGATATCACCCGTGATTACCGCCTTGGAGCCAAAGCCTATACGTGTAAGGAACATTTTCATCTGTTCGGGGGTAGTGTTTTGCGCCTCGTCAAGGATTATAAACGCATCATCAAGGGTACGTCCGCGCATATAGGCGAGCGGTGCAATTTCAATAACGCCGCGCTCAAGATATTTCTGGTAATTTTCCATACCGAGCATATCACCCAGTGCATCATAAAGAGGGCGAAGATACGGGTCAACCTTCATCTGCAAATCACCGGGCAAAAAGCCGAGCTTTTCACCCGCCTCAACAGCAGGACGAGTAAGGATTATACGGCTGACCTCTTTTCTGCGGAATGCATCCACAGCCATAGCAACTGCCAAGTATGTCTTTCCCGTACCTGCAGGGCCGATGGCAATGACAACGGTGTTGTCGCGTATTTTCTGAATATAGTTTTTCTGACCGTAGGTTTTACATTTTACGCTCTTTCCCTTGGCGGTTATACAGATATAATCGCCCTTTGCAGGGGGAACGTAATCAATATCCTCATTCACCGAAAAAATTGCATAGCGGATATTCTGCTCGGTCAGTGTTTCGCCAAGCTCAATTTCGTTAATTAAGCGGGAAATTACACTTGCCGCCTTTTCACAGTTATCGCCGATAATTTTAATGACAGTATCTTTGTTTGTAATTCTGACATCCATTTCACGCTCAATCAGCTTCACATTTGAGTCAAAGCTCCCAAAAAGGGACATCACGGTGTCAGTGCTTTTCGCTTCAAGAATTTTCTCCATCAGTTTCTCCTTTTTCAGCTTTATATTCAATAGGAATTTCTTTGTCTGTGCGGACAAGACACTCAGCATTGAATGTAACGGTGAGTGACTCATCACTTTCCGTTATTTCCTCTGTAAGATTTTTAACCTCTAACTTTTTCTTTTCAAGGTTTTTCAAAAAATCCTTTCTGCGGCTCTCTAGCACCGCTGCCGTGTCTGTCGGCTCTGCAGTGACATCTGCCTCAAGGTAGTCAACGCGTGAAAAAGAAAGCGGCAATAAAGGAATTTTGAGTGTTTTTTCTATTTTATCATATTCGGTATATGAAATTCCACTGTTTAATGAAAATTTTATGTTATTTTTTTGGAAATTTATTTTATACACGCTCTTTTTGTTGCCGGTAGGGGCTTTTATGATAGTGGTTTTGGGAATTATAACGGTTTTTTTCTCGCTTAAGCGCACCGTTACATCGGCCGAGGCGTGGTGATAATAAGTGGGAATATTTTCGTTTTCGCTTCGAAATACCCCCGTTACTATTGTCTGCCCCTTTTCAACTGTCATACCCTCGCTAAGAAGCGGCACACCGCAATACACCTGCATTTTTTCTATTACACCGCTGTGCATTGCTATAACGTCGGAAGGCTCATTGATTTGGATAAGGGCAGGCTTTTGTGTTCGCTTTTGTATTTTGACCTTTGCAGTTGTTCCCTTTAAATCAACCCATAGCCAAGACAGGTCATCAATTGACATAATGGCGCGCCGCTTTATGTCGTTTTGGTCAATTTTATGCTTTAATGCACCCACGTGTACTCCGTAGGAGGAAAGTGCGCTGCGCACCTCTGATTGTAACTTTTTATCGCCACCTTCAAGCTCGAGGCGCCATATAAAACACGAAAAAACCACGCATACGCAGATGAATAATAACGGCAGCGCGGCGAGCACGGCACGCCGCTTGTAGCGTTGCAAGAAGAACGGAAGTCCGTAGCTGCCTATTAAATCAAGCTTTATTCCCTCGGGCGGGTTTGAAAGAAGCGCTTGCGCACCCTTTTTGCTGACACAAAAGGTTATAGAGTTTTCGCCCGCTCTTTTAACGGTGTGTACATATATACCGCTTGTAGAGGCAATATTTAAAATTCTTTCGGGAAATCTGCCCTCAGCTTTTATTGTGCAGTTTCCTTTAAGCAGGCTGATAATCATAACAAACACTCCTTTATGTCGTTTTTAAAAAACGAGGAAAAATAAACCAATAGTGTATTGGAACTTTTGCCGAGTGGCAAACCCCATTGCCATTTTGAGCGCCAAAATGGCGAAAAGCGTCGGGGGATTTCGATTTCCCCCGAACCCCTTGAAACGACCTCGCAGGGGCGATTTTAATTTCGGGCGTGCAAGATAAATAATAAGTGGTCTTTGTTTATAAATTTGCTTTACTTTAGTTGCGCCGTCCGCATTGAAAAACTCATTTTCAAGATGGACTAAAAATTGCCCGTCAGCAGCGGAAATTGATACGGGCAATTTTTACCCAAGCCAGCAAAGCAAATTTACAAACCCTAAGTCAGTGGTAGTCAGATAGTTTTCTTACACAAATATTGCGTATAATATTCTTTTCTTCGTTTTCTAAAAACGCCCCATATATTTAATTGTATGTTTAAGCCACTTTCAGCATACCTATTAAAAAGGGGGGGGAGATTTTTATGAAAAAAAAAGAGCCAAAGGCGGCACGTATTGCAGATGCACTCGATTTGCCCCTTGACGTTATGTGTGACGTTCCAAGAACACAGATGCTGGGTAACAGCAGACTTAGTATTGAGAATTTTCGCGGTGTTTTGGATTATAATGAAAACTGCGTAAAAATAAATACTGCTTCGGGTATTATAAAAATTGACGGTGACGGTCTTTTTATTGAAAGCATTACGGATGAGGGAATTTTTGTCAGGGGAATTATCGTGCGGATTGAATTTGTGTGAAAGGATGTAATGAACTATGCTGTTTTTTGTCATATGCAGTGCGTTTGCACTTTTTCCCGAGCAGGTACTGTGCGGTGCGCAAAACGGTCTTGCACTTTGTATAAATGCCGTTATTCCGTCGCTTTTGCCGTTTATGTTAATTTCATCGTGCATAATAAAAAGTAATTTTTCCCATCCCTTGGGTGTGCTTATTGGAAAAGCCCTCGGCCCACTTACGGGAATGAGTGATGCAGGATGCGTATGCTTTATTACGGGAATACTTGGCGGATACGGCGCAGGGGCAAGAAGTGTGCTGGAGACCTTCAGTGAGAAACAGATTTCAAAAAAAGAGGCAGAAAGGCTTCTTGCTTTTTGCAATAATGCAGGGCCGCTTTTTATTATAGGGACGGTTGGAATAGGCTTTTTTGGGAGCAGGTCAATAGGCTTTATGCTCTTTCTAGTGCAGATTATTACCTCGCTTATTTGCGCACGTGTTTTTTCGGGAAATTTCAGGGGGGAGAAGAAATCATTTTCGTCTGAATGGAATTACTACAAAAAAAACAAGTGTGAGCTTGGCACACTTGTTACAAAATCAGCTATAGAAAACGGCAGCGCCATTGTTACGGCGTGCGTCTTTATTATTACATTTTCCGCAATTCTTGAAATTCTGCCGTTTGGAGAGTACCCGTTTCTTGCAGGGGTGCTTGAGGTAACACGTGGAATTTCAGAGGTTTCACGGATAGGGAAGGAAACTCTTCCGCTTGTTAGTGCACTTTTGTCCTGGGGTGGAATGAGTGTCCATTTTCAGGCAAACGCACTGTGCAGCGGTGAGTTTAATTTGAAAACATATTACTTAGGGAAGTTTCTTGCAAGCGGTATTGCATTTCTTCTTACAAAGCTTATTTCGGGGGATATGTCAATACTGATCCTCATCAGCGTATGCGTGGGCGCATTTTTCCTGATTTACTCTGCCCTCAAATTTCTTTTTTCCCCAAAACATATTCAGCAATGCGGATGCCGTCAACGGCGGCACTCATAATTCCGCCTGCATATCCTGCACCCTCACCGCAGGGATAAAGCCCCTTGATTGAGGACTGCATATCTTCACCCCTTATAATACGTACGGGGGAGGAGGAACGGCTCTCCACCGCAGTAAGAACTGCATCGGGGAGTGCAAATCCCTTTATCTTTCTGTCTAAAAGCGTTATTCCCTCACGCAGGGAATGTGTTATAAATTCAGGGAAAAGCTGCCCCAGGTTACTCGGCGTTACACCGATAGGGTAGGTGGGTGATACATTTCCCAGCGAAACGCTTTTCTGACCCTTTATAAAGTCGGCAGAGGTCTGCACAGGTGCAAAGTAATTACTGCCGCCCATATAAAACGCACTTTTTTCAAGCTTTTGCTGAAAATGCACGCCACTTAATACGTCATCACCCTCAAAATCCGTCGGGAGAATACTTACTAAAAGTGCGCTGTTTGCATTTTCACCGTCACGTGCAAAATTACTCATTCCGTTTGTGACAACGGTATTTTCCTCGCTTGCGGCGGCAACAACAGTTCCGCCCGGACACATACAGAAGGTATAAACACCTCTGCCATCCTTAAGGTGAACTGCCGCCTTGTAGCTTGCAGAGGGAAGCTCTTTTGCAAATGAGTGGTAGAGTGCCTCGTTAATAAGCTTTTGCGGATGCTCTATTCTGACACCAACAGAAAAGCTCTTTCTTTCCATTAAAATATTGTGGGAAAGGAGCATTTTTACAGTGTCACGTGCACTGTGTCCCGTTGCAAGTATCACAGTATCGGTATCAATATCCCCTTTGGAGGTTTTGATACCGATAATTTTATTGTCATTTACATATATATCTGTTAGTTTTGTGTCAAAACGCACTTCACCGCCGAGAGATATAATCTCGTTACGCATATTTTTTATAACACCTGATAATAAATCAGTGCCTATATGCGGTTTCCCAACGTAGGAAATTTCCTCGGGTGCGCCGTGCTTTATAAATTCCTCCAAAACCTTTTTCTGCCTTGCATCCTTTGTTCCCGTGTTAAGCTTTCCGTCGGAAAAAGTGCCTGCACCGCCCTCGCCAAACTGAATGTTACACTCAGTATCAAGCTTTCCGCCGCTAAAAAATCGCTCCACCGCTTTTTTTCTGCTGTCTACGTCAAGTCCTCTTTCGATTACTATGGGTTGGGCTCCGCACGCAGCAAGAATATGTGCCGCAAAAAGCCCCGCAGGGCCGCAGCCTACAATAACGGGGCGCTTTGTAAGGCGTGATACGGGTGGGTACTCATAAACGTATTTTTCATATTTTTCAACGTTTTTTATGTTATAAAAACGCTTTTCCCCACGAAGCACTGCTGCAACATTCAGCGAGGTATGTACCTCGCCACGCTTATGCGCATCTATTGATGCCTTTAAAATCTCAAAGGATAATATATCATAATCGCCGATACGAAGCTTTCTCTTTATTTCGTTTTTAATGTCCTCATCAGTGTATTTGATGGGGAGGAGCAGATTTGTTATTTTCAGCATTTTGAAACTGCCTTTCCTGCAATTTTTGCCGTTGTCCACGCCCAGTGAAGGTTATATCCGCCGCAATCGCCTATGCAGTCGAGTGCTTCGCCAATGCAGTAGAGATTGGGCGTTATCGTTGACTCTAATGTTTCTGCATTAAAATCGGGGAGGCGTGCGCCACCGCACGTTGCCTGCGAATGTTCTTTTCCCAAAACGGAGAAAACCGTAAAGGGGAGTGCTTTTATATTTTCTGCAATACGCCCGATTTCATCCTCTGTAAGCGAGATTGCATTTTTTGCAGGGGAAATACCGATACGGTTTAGAATAAATACCCCTAACGTCTTATGAAGTATTCCTGACAGAAAATCCTCCGCCTTAAGGTGGGAGAGAGCGGCTTTTCTTTTTATAAAAAGCTCTTTAAGTTCTGTTATGGAAAAGTCGGGCATTAAATCAAGTTCTAATATATCATTTTCACCTAAAAGGCGTGAAAGCTGCATAACGGCAATCCCCGAAAGACCGTAATCGGTAAACTGCACCTCACCCGTTTCAGTGCGGACAGTTTCACCCATTTTTAAAAGAGAAACATCCCCGTGCGCACGGATACCTTTTAGCTGCTTTACATTTTCCTTTACCTTAACGGGGGCA
Source organism: Clostridia bacterium (assembly GCA_045596985.1). Lineage (GTDB taxonomy): Bacteria > Bacillota > Clostridia > UMGS1883 > UMGS1883 > UMGS1883. Next base: position 34,316 of record JAZODM010000050.1, on the reverse strand, counting down.
AGTGCGTATGAATAACGTGTGATTGTATGCCCAAGTGATTTTAAAAGTCTGAACGAATTTCCGTCAGTACCAAATGACGGTGCAGAAAAACCGCCTGCACTTATTATCACCTTGTCAAAAAATTCACCGTTTATAATAAACCCGTTTTTACTTTTTTCAATTTTTTGGATAAAAGCATTAGTGCGTATTTTCACCCCAAGATGTTCGCACTCAAACCTCAGGGCGTCGGCTACTGCGTTTGCACGCCTTGAATAAGGGTATATTCTGCCATTTTCCTCGCAGAAAAGTATACCTATGCTTTCAAAAAACTGCCTTTCCTCTTCGGGAGAAAAGGCAGAAAGTATTTTTGTTATATATTCGGGGGAGTGGGAAAAATAATGACTTTCTGACATATCGGTGTTTGAAAGATTGCATCTGCCGTTTCCTGTGGCAAGAAGCTTTTTTAAAATTCTGTCACTGCGCTCAAAAACGTGCACGTCAATGGCGCTGTTTTCCCTTTTTGCGTAAATTGCTGAGGCGATACCACTCGCACCGCCGCCGATTATCGCAATTTTCAATATATATCAGCCTCACTTTTTTTATCTCTTGTCATAAGGGTAATAACCTCACTGCGTGCATCCTTCCCCTCAAATAAAACTCTGTATGCGGCATTTACAATGGGCATTTCCACGCCGACCTTTTTGGAGAGGCGATATGCCGCCTCTGTTGCGCATACGCCTTCAACCGTCATATGCACCTGAGTCAAGGCTTCTTCAAGGCTTTTTCCCTGACCGATAAGTATTCCTGCACGGCGGTTTCTTGAATGCATTGATGTACACGTTACGATTAAATCACCTATTCCGCTAAGTCCGCTGAAGGTTTCCTGCTTTGCACCCATCTTTACGCCAAGGCGCATAATTTCGTGAAGTCCTCTCGTCATAAGCGCCGCCTTTGTATTATCACCGTAGCCAAGACCGTCCGTTATTCCTGCGCACAGTGCAATAATATTTTTGAGTGCGCCGCCAAATTCCACACCTGCAACATCGGGGTTTGTATAAACACGGAAGGTAGGGGACATAAAGATATCCTGAAGCTTTGCGGCAAGCTCCATATCCTCGCACGCAAGCACGTTTGTAGTCGGGATAGAGCGTGCAACCTCCTCTGCGTGTGAAGGTCCGCTCAGCACGGCAATGCAGGAAGAGGGCATTTCCTCCTTAAAAACCTCGCTAAGACGGCAAAGCTTTTCTTCATCAATACCCTTTGAAATGTTTACAACCGTTTTGCCGTCAGCTACTTTACCGAGGGTACGTGCCGTAGTGCGTACTGCCTTTGAAGGTACGGCAGAGACAAGTATCTCGCCAAAGTCTGCCGCCTCTTTTATATCACTCGTAAACTTTATATCATAATCCCCAAATCCAATCCCGGGGAGAAATTCCTTGTTTTCACGGTCAAGACGGAGGTTTTCGCTCTCTTCTTTTTTATATGACCACAGACAAACCTCGTGTCCGTTTGAGCATAGAAGCAGCGCCATAGCCGTTCCCCAGCCGCCGCTGCCGATAACTGAAATTTTCATATAATCAACCCTTTCGTTTCTGTCCGAGTTTATTTTCTGTTCCGCTAACAAGACGCTTGATGTTTGCGTGATGCCTTATAATGCAGAGAACACCAATGATAAGGCAGAAAACAGAAAATTCGTTAACCCTGAAAAATACAAACGCCGCAACCATTGCCGCTACTGCCGCAAGGATTGATGAAAGCGAAACATATTTTGTAATAAGTACAACAATTATAAATGTCGCCACTGCAACAAGTGCCGTGGGATAGTGGAGGGTGAGAAGCACTGCAAGGCTTGTTGAAACACCCTTACCGCCTGCAAACTTGTAATAAATAGGGAAGTTGTGTCCAAGCACTGCGCCAAGAGCCGCACTGCACTCAAGAAGGGAAGTGCCAAATACCCAGCGCACTAAAAGCACGGCAATAACCCCCTTTGAAATATCAAGAAGGAATACAAGTGCCGCAGGGAGCTTTCCGTATGTACGCAGTACGTTTGTAGCACCTGCGTTACCACTGCCGTGGTTACGGATATCGTCGCCCTTAAGCTTTGAATATATAATCGCAAAATTAAGCGAGCCAAGAAGATAGCCAAGTATCAAGCATAGTATAATTTTTGCTGCCATAGTATCAAACCCTTTCGAAATGCGAAATGCGAAATGCGAAATGATGGAGGATTTTTTGCAATGGCAAAAAATCTACATTCACTTCGAACTTCGAACTTCGAATTTCGAACTTATTTGGCTTCACTGCTTCTTTCCCGAACAATAAACTTCAGCGGTGTTGCCTTTAAATTAAAGCTGTCACGGATACAGTTTTCAATGTAACGGATATAGCTGAAATGTGCCAGTTCGTGGTCATTAACAAAGATAACAAACGTAGGCGGTTTTGTAGAAACCTGCGTCATATAATAAAGCTTTAATCTCTTGCCCTTGTCGCTCGGCGGTTGAACACGCATTGTAGCCTCTGCAAGGCAATCGTTTAAAACGCCTGTCTGCAGTCTCATTGAATTTTGATTTGTGACATATGTCACCATCTCAAAAATGTTATTAAGCCTCTGTCCCGTCTGTGCCGAGATGAAGAGGATGGGCGCATACGTCATAAAGCTTAATTTATCACGTATTTCCTTTGTAAACTCATTTACACTGCTGTTATCCTTTTCAACTAAATCCCATTTATTTACACAGATTATTGATGCCTTTCCCTCATCATGGGCATAGCCTGCAATTTTGGCATCCTGCTCACTGATACCCTCTGTTGCATCAATCATAATAAGGCACACGTCACACCGCTCAACCGCACTGTAGGAACGGATAACGCTATAGCGTTCAAGGGAATCTGTAACCTTTGCCTTACGGCGGATTCCTGCCGTATCAATCAGGGTATATTTTTCTCCGTTACGTTCGTAAAGTGTATCAATACTGTCACGTGTTGTTCCCGCAATGTTAGATACAATCACACGGTTTTCACCAAGGAGCTTATTTACAAGGGAGCTTTTACCTGCGTTGGGTTTACCCACAATGGCAATCTTGATTGTATCGTCCTCTTCCTCCTCGATGGCGGTGGGGAAGTGCTTTACACATTCGTCAAGGACGTCACCCACACCCATTTTATGGAGTGAAGAAATTGCAATCGGGTCACCAAGTCCGAGATTATAAAACTCGTAGAAATCAAGTGGAGGCTCACCGGGGGTGTCAACCTTGTTTACAACAAGCACTATGGGCTTGCCCGATTTCTGGAGCATTGTGCAAACCTCCTGGTCGGCAGCCGTCAGTCCGTCACGGATATCCGTCATAAATATTATAACATGTGCCATATCGATTGCAAGCTCCGCCTGCATTCGCATCTGCTCTAAGATAATATCCTTAGAATATGGCTCAATACCGCCTGTGTCAATCATTGTAAAGGTTTTTCCGCACCATTCACCGTCTGCAAAAATGCGGTCACGGGTAACACCGGGCGTATCCTCAACAATAGATATGCGTTTTCCTGCTATTTTATTAAACAATGTGGATTTTCCCACATTCGGTCTGCCAACTATGGCAATAATGGGCTTTGACATTTCTTTATGCCCCTTTCTGTCAGTTTTTGTTTAAATCAACCTCAATAAGAGTTGTATCGTCAGTAGGTGTATATATCAGCTTTCCATTGTGAAGGAAAAAGCCTGGTTGCATATTATCGCTTGAACGGAAGAAGTACGCAGGTCTGTTAAATACACAGGTACGGATATCTTTTTCACCGTCTGCATCACCGTAAGACTGAGTAATAAGCATTCCGTCCTTTATATACGAGTCAGTTGGAAGAGTTGTTTCAAAAATAGTAGATCCTGCACCGCTTCCGATGCCGTAGTTCAGATAAAAGTCTACAGCGGATTTTTCTTCATTTTTAGTGTGAAGATAAAGCGTGCTATGATGGCATACACCACCCACAAGGGGAAGTGAATCTTCCTTGATTACTATTGTTTTATCGCTCGCAGAGCTATAGCGGTACATTTTGCCGTCCTGATAGTAAACTATCATATTGGAATTACTCTTTGTATCGTTATCCCAGCCTGTAAATGCAACAAATTCAGCCACATTTTCAATAAGTGGGGTAAGTGCTTCGTTTTCAATATCGTAGCGGTACAAACAGCTATTTTCATTATTTGTCTTATTGTACCCCGTAAGATAAATGTTATTTCCAAGTATTTCGACGTTTCCGTAATATGCAGAATTATCCGAGCGTATCTCCGCAAAAACTATTCCGTCGGAGAGAAGCTCCATAGTATTTTCACTGCTATCCTTTTTGTAGAGAACACGTGAATTGCCATATCCTCCACGGTAAACCCTTAAAGTAAAGCCATTGCAATCATACACGTATTCACTTCCGCCTAAAAAGCTTTCGTGATAGCTGCCATCCTTTGAATCCTCCGTTGTGCCGTCGGGGTTTATTTTCACACGGTAATTTGTTCCCATAGATGCCCCCGTGCGGTAGGATAGATAAATATTTCCGTCCTCGATTGAGAAATCGATATTGTTATTTCCGCCCTCCGTATAGAGGTTATGTGCGGTTGTGTAAATAAGCTCATTCGCCTCTATGTTATCTACTGGTGTGCGATAAACCTTTTTATCGTTTCCCGTATAGTAATAATATTTTCCGTCGGTTGCACAATCGGGACTAATCTGCGTTCTTAAATCGGGGAGTTCGAGAGTTTTGCAGATGTAATTATCTGCATTTATCACAAGCCCGTTTTTATCGTCATAGCTGTATTCCCAACCAAACTCGTCCACCGCAAAACGCCACGTCAGCGGAAAATATGTCACATCACGGAATGTAATAAGCGGATAGTCCTCTTTGGAATTATCAATCACCTTGGAATTTACAACGATATTGAATTTGCATATATCAATTTTATTGCTTTTTCCGTTTTTCCATTCCCAAGTGTATTTTCGGTATGCACCCGAAATATTTTCCGTGTTTATATAAAGTGTGCTTGTTTGTTCGTTCCAGTCAGTATATACCCCTAAAAATCGGCAATCGTAATACGTCATAGGGAAGTATACTATGTCTTTGTACTGCAGGAGCGGAAATTGTCTGTAGGTATTATCTACGCTCTGCCCGTTTAATGTAACAGTGCAGGAGGGGATAGTGGCATACTCTGCCGCATAAGCACCTGATGCCATACAAACAATGAAAATTAAAAATAAAACTGCAAGCTTTTTCATATTTACGCCCCCTTATTTTATTATTTCAAGAAGGTCATCGACCCCTGCACTTGTATTTCTGATAAAGCTGAGTGCCGATATGTTTTCAAAACCGTCTTTTTCTATCTGCTCAATGGTATAGTCTATCATAGAAACAATACTGGTATTATCGTTTGTGTCCTCGTTTACATCAAAGAGCATAACTCCCCCTGCCTTATATGCCGCAAGAATAGTTTTCTTGCACAGTGTAGGAAGACCATTGTAATACGAGGTAACGCCATCAATTACAGCATAGTCATTATAGGCAAAGGATTTATCCTTTTCTACAAGATGGCGGTACTGCATAAATGTCGGTCTTGCATAAAGCGGCATACCGAGCACGATTTTCTCGGCAGGAACACCCCTATACAGCCAGTAGTCTATAGAGGTATTTGCAAACCAGAACGGACTGTGCTGCTCGTTATTCATATCGTAGCTCATTACGCTTATAAATTCAAACGCATCAAGGCACGCATCAGTTACATACTTTGAAACTTCGGGGCCCTCGGTCTGTGTCCATGCGCCATTTAATGCTGCAGTAAGATGCTTTCCGTACTTTTTAAGCTCTGCTGAAAGCTCAAGAATAAGTGCCTCGTAACTTTCTGCGGATGCGGCATTGGGGTATTCCCAGTCAAGCTCCACGCCGTCAAAGCCGTAATCCTCTACAACGCTTATAATGCTTTCCACAAGCTTTTTGCGTGTTTCGGGCGTTTTTGCCGCTTCTTCAAAGGCACTCTGCAGCGGTACATCGTTATATGACCAACCGCCCACTGCAATATAAACCTTGCAGTTATCGTTATGTGCCTTTTCTATAAGCTCACGCACGTTTTCTTCCTCTGCAAGGGGCAGAACACTGCCATCCTTCTCGGGAATGAGGAAGGCATACATAACATGCGTAAGCTTGTCTGTCTGCAACTTTTCAAGCGGCTCTTCAAATAAATCGTATGAATAATAGCCTACAGTGCGGAAATTATCGAGGTTTTCCTTTTTGTCCTCGGCAGAATTTATTATAAGACCGTTTTCACTGTCAAATGTATAATTCCAGCCGAATTCATTTATTATGAAATCCCACGTCAGGGGGAAGTATGTCACATTTCTGAAATTAAGGAGAGGATATTCCTCGCTGTCATTTTCAATTTTTTTGCCGTTTACAAATATATCGTATTTGGGAAGAACGGCATACAAATTCCATTCACTGCTGTTATCCGCCTTTTCATATTCGATAGGCTCGGCAGTAGCATTTGCCTTTTCTACCCGAAGTCCCGTTTCATCATTCCAGTCAGTGGTAACACCGAGCATTCTGCAATAGTGCCACGTCATAGGAAAGTACGTTATATCGTTATACGAAATAACGGGGTAGAGTGAATTTTTAAAATCTATATTAGTTCCGTTAATTACAAAAGGATAGTCAGGCACCAAAACCTTTTTCCTGCCTGTATTATCCCACGGACCGCCGATAATTGTAGGATTGCTTTTTATCTGTCCGCTGATATAATCGGAAATCTGCTCATCAGTCCAGCCGTAAGCCTGTGTCACCTGAATGCTGTTTTCTATTCGTGAGCTATAGGGGAAGGGGTAACCCTCGGGAAGGACTTCTGCCCCCTCAAATATTGAAAAGTCCACATTATGCTCACGCATAAAATCTACTGCCTTGTCGCTTAATCGGTACATCTCTATGATTTTTTCTTCATAGGATGTATCTGCAAATGCATTAAAGCTGAAAAGCAGTACCATACATAAAAATGCCGCAAAAATTCTTGTTGTCTTTTTCATAAAGAGTACCTCCTTATATTGTTATTTATGGCTTTAATTTAACCTCACAAAATTCTCCTGTTTCTGTATTTCTGTAGATAAGGGTGTTTTCAAGTAAAGTTAATGAAGTCACTTTGTCTGCACTTACAAATAACGGTGCTTTTATATTTTTTTCACTGCTTGCATCAAAAACATAAAGCCTTGCCGTTGGATTTTCCGAATTATCCTTTGCTAATAAGTAATTCTCCATATAGCTGAAGCTTGTATCGGGAGAAAACTCCATCAAGGCAAATCTTCCCTGATACGGCGGAGGAACATCGCCCCAAGGATTTGCGTATAATTCTGCATACGTGCCATATTCATCCTTTGTTATAACAATCATTCCCCAATACGGACCCTCACCCGTTAAGGCATCGTTATCGCAGGAAAGCTGTATCACTTCATGAAGCGGTGCTGAATTTTCTTTAAGCTCAAAATATTCTTTTGTATCAGCCTTGTATTGAGTAAGGCTTCCGTTACGCGTGTATATGACAATCTGCCCATTAGTAACGCTGTCGTAAGCCTTAAAATTATCAACATTTGAAGCAATTTCCGATGTTTCACCGCTTTTAGCATTTATACAAATAAGTGTTTTTATTTCTTCCTCGCCCTTATAACCGATAGCATAAATGTTGTCGCCTACAATCTGCGGAGGGATAACCTCGTCTGATGAATGGCTTCCCGGTGTACCAAAGGATATGTCGGGGATTCTAACCTCGGTTTTAGCTTCGCCGATATAGTAGCAAAATTCCCAAGTTCCGGTAAAGAAGGATAATTCAGCCGTAACACCATCACCGTAGGCACGATAGTAGGTTACTATCCCCACTTTCGGACTTTCAAGCTTGGTAAGGGTTTTATCCTTATTAATAATGTATCGGTGGCTTGTGCCCATAGTAGCACCGCCCGAATAGTAGGAAAGGTATACCTTTCCGTCTGCAAAGCTAAGCGAAGCCGGCTGTCCGCTTTCAATATGGTGAATAACCTCCTGATTCTCAAGGTCATCAATAGGTGTTCTATATATATTACCATTTGCTGAATTGTGATGGTAATAATATTCTCCGTCACAGGTAAAGCCGGCATAGTAGTAGTTCATTTCCAATGCGGATAAATCAAGCATCTTTACCCTGTGGTTAGCTGAATTTATATTAAGTCCGTTTTCACTGTCAAAGGAGTATTCCCAGCCAAATTCATCTACTGCAAAACGCCACGTTAAGGGGAAATATGTCACATCACGGAAGGTTAAAAGGGGATATTCTTCTTTTTTATTATCGATTTCTTTTCCGTTTACGATAATATTGAAATTACAGATAGTAACACTGTTGTTTTTAGCGTTCTTATTTTCGCTTTTGTAAGCGGTAAGAATTGAGTTTATATTCTTCTTTGATATAGTAAGTGTATTTGATTCTCCGTCCCACTCTGTTATAAGCCCTAAGTGACGGCTGTCAAAATAGGTCATAGGGAAGTACGTGATATCTTTATATACAAGAAGCGGATATTCCCGATATGTGCTATCTACCTTATTACCGTTAAAATGCACGTCAAAGGCAGGAATTACAGCAGTTTCTTTTGCTTCTGCGCAGAGTGAAATCGAAAATAAAAGTATTAGCATTGCGCATAAGGTTAAAATTCTTTTTTTCATTGAAATTCCTCCTTTTTAAACTAAATCACCAATAAACTCTTATGATTTTTTCCTTGTCACCATATAAAGAGTAATAAATTGCATCATTATTTACAAATACATTTTCTGCTACATCAGAAGACAGGAAACCGCCCTGAGAGCCCCTTCGGATTACCGCAAGTCTTATCTCGTCATCGGGTAATTCGCTTGTTATCTGATAAATTAAACTATCACCGCAAAGATACATTTTTGCACCGCTTTTTGTGCATAAATATTTCTTGTTATAAACATTCCCACCGTAGGCTACTCCAAATATGGTTATTGTATCCTCTTTTGTTTCAAGGTTTTGCTGTGCTGTGATATTGTTGTCAAAGCCTGTAATAAGCTTTCCTTTCGATGTGCCGCTTATTTCTGTTTCAACACCTTTATCTATATTGTAACAGTAAAGCACACCATTGCGATCGAAAATCACATTATAGCTCATATCCTCAGAAGTTGCGTATTTCCAGTCCCAACCGTTGTAAAATTCCTCTCCCAAACCGTAATAAATCTGAAAAGCACCGACATTTTCAAGTAGCTTTTCTGTTTTACTCGTCTCGGTGTCTATACGATACAGGGCACTATCTGTGTCGGATTGAAGATTTTTCCCGACAAAGTAAATGCTTTTATCAATAATCTGAATTAAATCCAAACGATTTACGGAATCACTTGCGTTTTTTCCTTCCTGATATGCCCTAACATGAGGTTTATCAGCGTGCATTTCAGCCTCATGCTCTACTCCGTCAATAGTATAATAAAATCTTGATGGTGCATCGAAATAATCGTGCTTAACCACAAGCTTAATATCCTCGTTTTCCTTATGATATGTAGGATTTGCACCCCATGTATAAATATAATTTTTTGGTGTTTCCTCAACGGCTGTTCCATCAGGATTTATTTTCACATAAGAAGTGGTTCCCATCAAGCTGCTTCCTACATGATACTTAAAGTATATGTTTCCCATATCTGAAACTACTGAGACAAGACATTTGCCATTAGATGGAGTGTAGTTGTACGGGAAATCATATATAGTTGTATAATTTTCAGTGTTGTTGATATCGGCTCTGTAAATGCTTTGCTTACCATCTTTATAGCCTACATAATAATAGTAGTTTTCATCACAGGCAAATACGCCGTCAAGATAAGGAAGTCTGACATTTTTTAACTGTGTACCGGACTCGATATAAAGCCCGTTTTCGGGAGTAAATTCATAGTGCCAGGAAAACATTTCATAGGCAAACCGCCACGTCAGGGGAAAATATGTCACGTCACGAAATGTAATGAGAGGATATTCCTCTGCACTGTTATTTATCTGCTTTCCATATATTGTAATGTTAAAATCGCATATTTCAACTTCCTGCGTTTTTTTGTTTTTCTGCTCCCTTTTATAATCTCTTAATGCGGCACTGATTTGTTCATTCTTTATATTTAAAGTGCGAGTAGCGTCATCCCACTCGGTTACAAGTCCTAAGTGACGGCTGTCAAAATAAGTCATAGGAAAGTACGTAATGTCTTTATATACAAGAAGCGGATATTCCCGATATGTGCTATCTACCTTATTTCCGTTAAAATGCACGTCAAAGGCAGGGATGTTTGCAACCTCTTTTGCATAGGCATTTGATGCAAAGCAAAGAATGATGATTGAAAATAAAACTGCAAGCTTTTTCATAAAGAGTACCTCCCATTATTAAATTTCTTAATTTCCTAATATTGCCTCCAAAAGCTCATACCCGTCATCGCCCACGGCAATGATTTTCGTATTAAGCTCCCTTTCAATATCCTCCGTTGTAACATCGTCCAAAAGCACGTTTTCGCCGTCACGGAGCATATTTTTTGTGATAATCAGATTGTCACCGAGATTTTTTGTGCGTAGCTGCTCTATAATATCGCATCCGCATAAAAGTCCCGATACGGTAATCTGCTCCCCAAAGAAGTTATTAATGATTTTCTCTACATTTATTTTTAAGCCAGGATATTTTTTTGTTATCTCCTCTGCAAGGTCACACATTGTACTATGTACCGCCGCCCCCGTTACGAGGGTTACGGTGCGCTCCTTTTTTACAGCGGGGGAGGATTTTAATGCACACTCCAGTTCCTCCCGAAGTGATGCAATCATACCAACGCCGTTTTCAATCTGCGGAAAGCCGTAATAAGCCTTGCTTTCGGGGATGGGAACGCCTGCCTTGAGATAAATTTCATCCGATGCGTAGACAAAGCCTGTCTGGTTTTCGGTGAGCGCTTTTTTCTGCCACTTTTCAATTTCTGTAATAAGCTCCCTTGCCTTATCAGCGTCCACCGCTGTCATTTCACAAAGTCCCTCCCGGTGTTTTGTGAGGCCAATTGGAACAACGGAAACACTCTTTACGCACTCACGCAGTTCATAAAGCTTTTCTATAGTGTATGAAAGCTCGTCCCCATCGTTAAAGGTGGGGCATAAAACTATCTGGCAGTTCATTGTTATGCCATTATCGCAAAGGCGCTTCATAATTTCGGGAAGCTTTGCCGCCTTTGGATTTTTCAGCATTTTTACCCTTAACTCAGGATTCATAGTATGCACAGAAATATTTATAGGACTTATCCTGAGCCTTATAATTCTGTCAATTTCATCATCACTTAAATTCGTAAAGGTTACATAATTTCCCTGAAAGAATGAAAGGCGTGTGTCATCATCCTTAAAATAAAGGCTTTCACGCATACCTTTGGGAAGCTGGTCTATAAAGCAGAATAAACATTTATTTGTACAGTGGAGCGGCTTATCCATAAGGGAATTTTCAAATTCCACCCCCAATGGCTCATACGCATCCTTTTCAAACTCTATCTCAACTTCTTCGCCCTGCTTTGTTTGAATTTTCAATGTGATGAATTCATCGTTTATGAGGAAGCGGTAGTCAAGCACGTCCTTTATTTGTGTATCGTTGATTTTAATTATTGTATCACCTGCTTCAAGACCTAATTCTTCTGCTATAGAATCCTTTTCCACGAATTTAATAATTGCTGACATAAACTCACCGCCCTTGGATTGAATTCGAAGTTCGAAATGCGAAGTTCGAAGTGATGGTTGATTTTCGCTTTGGCGAAAATCTTATTTATTGGATTTGTTTTTCATAGATTTTGTTATGGAAACCAATATGGAAATAATCTCTTTGATGTCGGTTTCCATACTTTCAAATTCCTTATCTGTCAAATACTCTGTTTCGTGTAAAAGGCGTAGCCAATAAAACGTTTCATTAGCTTCTTTTAATGCTATGTTCATTTTTGCGTTGAAATCAGCATCGGAAGGTGCTTTCTCTACTTCCGAAACATTTGCCCCTAAACTTGTACCGCTGCGAAGCAACTGCTTTGAAAGTACAAATTCTTTTTTATCTGTCGTCAAATGCTTGTATAAATTCACAATTCTGACAGCAAAATCAAAACTTTTAATTTCAATTACATTGTTAATAGCAACCATTCCTTTAAAAGATTTTCGCTTATGCGAAAATCCACCTTCATTTCGAATTTCGAACTTCGAATTTCGCATTTAATAAACTTTCTCATTCCGCATTTGCACAGCGGTCTACTCCGTTCACAATCGCCAAGCCTAACTCGTCAAGCTGTTTTTGGTCAACAACGTCGGGGGATGCAATCATAAGCTCTCCGCTGTCCTTAACCTTCGGGAATGCAATTGTGTCACGGATAGAGTCACAGTCTGCCATCAGCATAACAATTCTGTCAAGTCCATACGCAAGTCCGCCGTGCGGAGGTGTGCCGTAGCGGAACGCATTAAGGAGATAACCAAATCTCTCCTGTGCCTGCTCGGGCGTAAAGCCGAGACACTCAAACATTTTCTGCTGCATAGCCGCATCATAAATACGGATACTTCCTCCGCCAAGCTCATATCCGTTAAGAACAATATCATATGCCTTTGCACGTACCTTGCCGGGGTCTGTGTCAAGAAGTGCTATATCCTCGTCCTTGGGAGAGGTGAAGGGGTGATGCATTGCAACGTAGCGGTTTTCCTCCTCATCATACTCAAGAAGGGGGAAGTCTGTAACCCAAAGGAGGTTAAACATTCCCTCGGGAATAAGGTCAAATCTCTTTGCAATTTCGCAGCGCAGTGCGCCAAGTGATGCATAAACAACGCTTGCCTTAAGGTCTGCAACAAAGAGTATTACGTCGCCCGGCTTTGCATCTGCCTTATCTGCGATAGCTTTAAGCTCCTCGGGGGAGAAGAATTTTGCAATAGAGCCACGGATTTCGTTTTCATCAATAATAAGCCAAGCCATACCCTTTGCCTTGTATGTCTTTACAAACTCAACAAGGTTATCAAGTGTCTTTCTTGTTAATTTATCGCTAAGTCCCTTTGCATTGATTGCACGGACTGTTCCGCCGTTTTTAACAGTATCTGCAAATGCACTAAAGCCGCATCCGTCAAAAAGCTCACTCATATCGCAAAGCTCAAGTCCAAATCTCGTATCGGGCTTATCGCTGCCGTAGCGGTCCATTGCCTCCTGCCAGGTAAGACGGGGCAGGGGGAGAGTTACATCATAGTCAAGCACTTCCTTAAACACTCTCTTAAGGAAGCCTTCATTCATATTCATTACATCGTCTTCATCAACGAAACTCATTTCAAGGTCAATCTGTGTGAATTCAGGCTGACGGTCAGCACGTAAATCCTCGTCACGGAAGCATTTTGCAATCTGAATATATCTGTCCATACCGCCAAGCATCAAAAGCTGCTTATACTGCTGAGGTGACTGGGGAAGGGCGAAGAAGTTACCGGGATACACACGGCTGGGAACAAGGTAGTCACGTGCGCCCTCGGGTGTACTCTTTGTAAGAATGGGGGTTTCGATTTCAAGGAAACCGTTCTCGTCAAAGTATCTTCTTGCAACCTGTGTAACACGGTGACGAAGCTGAAGAGTTTTTACAAGGGTAGGTCTGCGAAGGTCAAGATAACGGTATTTAAGTCTTAAATCCTCGCCTGCCTTAACATCGTCTGTTACAACAAAGGGTGTAACGTCGCTTGTGTTTAAAATACGAAGCTCACTTGCCTCTACCTCAACCTTGCCCGTAGGAATGTTTTCGTTAATGTTACTTCTCATTCTGACTTTGCCTGTTACGGCAATAACGTACTCCATATGAAGACCGGTAGCCTTTTCCAAAAGCTCTGCATTGTCAGGCTCAAAAACTATCTGGGAAATACCGCTTCTGTCACGCACGTCAACAAAGACAAGTCCGCCCATATTTCTTTCCTTGGAAACCCATCCCATAAGGGTAACTGTTTCACCAATATGCTCCTCACGAAGCTCGCCGCACATATACGTTCTTTTTAATCCTTTGATTGTATCCATCGTAATTACTCCTTTACTATAGCAATAAGGTCTTCAAGATTTTCAAGACTGACTTCCGCCTCTGCTTTTTCTCTCATATTTTTAAGCACAGCAATCTTTTTATCCGCTTCATCGCCGCCGATTACCATACTGTAGCGTGCACCGCATTTGTCTGCATATTTCATCTGTGCCTTAAGGCTTCTTGCGCACAAATCACGTTCGCATTTAATTCCTGCCCTGCGAAGCTTATCTGTGAGCGATGTTACAAAAAGCTTTGTTTCGTCGCCTATGTTTGCAATATATATATCGGGTACGTCTTCGAATTCGGGCATTGCATCTGCCTCCTGGAGGGCAAGGATAATTCTCTCAATACCCATTGCAAAGCCTATTCCCGGTGTGGGCGCACCGCCTAACTGCTCTATAAGTCCGTCATATCTTCCACCGCCGCATACCGTTCCTGCAGTACCTTCAAGTGCTGTCTTAAACTCAAATACTGTCTTGGTGTAGTAGTCAAGTCCTCTTACAATGGTGCCGTCAACATTATAGTCAATGTCCATTGCCTTAAGATGCTCCTTAACGCTTTCAAAATGGTCGTGACATTCCTTACAGATATAATCAAGCAAAACGGGTGCCTTATCTGCAATCTCTCCGCACACGGGACTTTTGCAGTCAAGTATACGCAGAGGATTTTTCTCAAATCTGTCACGGCACGTTGCGCACAGTGTTCCATCCTCGATATAGGGCCTGAAATAGTCTTTAAGTGCCTCGTTGTATTTTTTGCGGCACTCAGGACAGCCGATAGAGTTAATATTAAGCGAAAGCTTTTTTATACCAAGCTCCGTAAGAACAGTTTTTGCAAAAGAGATAACCTCTGCATCTACTATCGGCTCACTGCTGCCGTAGCACTCTGCGCCAAACTGATGAAACTCACGAAGTCTTCCTGCCTGCGGCTTTTCGTAGCGGTAGCAGGTGATATTGTAGCAAAGCTTTGCAGGGAGCGGCTGCGCATAAATATTATGCTCCAGAAAAGCCCTCGCAACAGATGCCGTACCCTCAGGGCGCAGAGTAATACTTCTACCGCCCTTGTCGTTAAAGGTATACATCTCCTTCTGAACAACGTCGGTTGTGTCGCCGACACCACGCTCAAAAAGCTCCGTATGCTCAAACACAGGTGTACGTATTTCGCTGTAGCCGAAGCGTGCGCTTATATCCGAAACTTTACTTTCAATATATTTCCATTTAAGGATATCGGGTGCAAGTATATCTGCCGTTCCTCTCGGTGCAGTTATTGCCACAATAATCAGTCCTTTCAACAAATAACAATACTTCATTTTATTTTACTATTTTTGGTGCAAAGATGTCAATACCTAATGTAAAAATATCCTTTAAGGAGGCGTAAAAAAGTTCAGGGTACAGTATAACAAATTCAAAATTCGAAATGCGAAGTTCGAAATGCGAAGTGTCGGTGGATTTTTTGCTTTGCAAAAAATCTTTATCAATGGTTTAGTTTACCTGCTTTGAAACTTTTTTCTATAACAAAGGCGATGTGAAAAAAGTTCTTCACATCGCCCGCAAAGTTTAATCCAATATGTTACTTAACGATATTAAACTATCCTCATAAAGCTCCAGCTTTGTTCCGTCAAGAATGATTTCGGGAGTATGTGAAAGTCCCTCAAGTCTGTCGAAAATAAGCTCCGTCATAAGCTCGCCCGTGCCTGCAACGGCAAAGGATTTTTTGTTGTTTTCGTCAAAGGTGAAGTCCTTAAGATGCACTGCAACAATTTCCTCGCCAAACAAATCAAACGAATCATTTATAATATCACACTGCATATGACGTGTAGGTGCGTGCGTCATATTTGATACATCAAGAATTACCTTGAGGTTATCTGACTTTACATCATCGAGCATACGTCTCATAACCTGCGGTGACCAGATGGTGCCTGTATATACAGGCTCAATACCCACGATTACACCAAGCTCTTCTGCTTTTTTTATAATCGGGCGCATATTGTTTACGAAAAACTGATAATTTTCCTCAGAATGTGTTTTTTCAAGGGTTTCGGCAACACCCGTTTCTGTACCGATAACGTCTGCACCGAAATCCTTTGCATAACTGAGGAAGTTTTCAAAGCGTTTAAGCTGAGTTTTTAGTATCTGCTCATCAGGATGAATGGGGCATATATAGCAGCCAAGCACCGAAACGTGAAGGTCGTTTTCTACAAGCTTTGTCTTGATTTTCAGAGACAGCTTTTCATCATAACCGACTTCGTCAAAATCAACGTCATTTACTGTTTTTGCAAGCGCGAACTGCAATTTTTTAACGCCTGCCGCCTTTGCCCTTTCACACATCTCATCAAAATTGTTTCCAATATCGTGTCCTCTTAAACCAAATGTGTACTTCATAATGTTTTACAACTCCTTTGTTATGTATTCGCCACCGAGGGCATCTGTCTTTGCACTGCCGCCCGATATATCGGCAATTGTTTTTAAAAATGCATCATCCTCACCCTCGCGAACTCCCACGGTGAGGCAGACATCATTTTCAAATGAACTGTCACGAAGGATATATCCACCGTTATTTACTGCATATTCAATCTTGCCGTATGCGGAATAGTCACATCTTACAAGATATAAATTGCAGTAGATTTTTTCAATGCGTTTTGCCGCATCTATACCTATTTTTGCACCTTTTCCATATGCACGGACAAGACCGCCCGCACCTAAAAGAACACCGCCGAAATACCTTGTTACAACTACGGCAACATCGGTCAGTCCCTCTTTTTTTATTACCTCTAACACGGGTACACCCGCCGTTCCTGCAGGCTCCCCATCGTCGCTGTAGCGGATAATATTATCCTCCCTGAGAACGTATGCGTATACATTATGTGTTGCCTGACGGTGGAGTGCACGTATTTCGTTTATAAACGAAATTGCCTCATCCTGTGTTTTAACGGGGCGGCAATAGCCTATAAAACGGCTTTTTTTCTCAATCATTTCGTCACTTGCATCCTGCAGGACGGTTTTATAATTTTCCACTGTGTGCCGCCTCCTTTCATCAGTTTACAATATATTTTTGCAGATGCGCACACAGCGCCTCATCTGCAAGCAGTTTTACACGTGTTCCCTCTGCTTCATAGCTTTCCTCTGTAATAACTTCACTTTCGTGAAGAATGGCAGCCGTTCTGCTGTCGCTGTATGGAATAAGAACCTCTATTTCCCTCTTCTTTCCAGGGAGGGCATCGTGCAAAAGCTCTAAAAGCTTATCCATACCCTCACCGCTTTTTGCACTTACCTCCACAAAGTCGGTATAATTCCCCTCAGGTCTTGGCGTAATGGGGGGCGCAACATCGCACTTGTTAAATACGGCAATAATTCTTTTTGCACGGCAGCCGAGTGAAGAAATAAGCTCATCAACGACCTTTATCTGCGTGTGCATTTCAGGGTTTGAAGAGTCTATTACGTGTACTAAAACATCGGCGAGAACTGCCTCATCAAGCGTTGATTTGAACGCCTCGATAAGGTGGTGGGGGAGCTTTCGTATAAAACCTACAGTATCAACTATTACACCGTTTCGTCCGTCAGGAAGCGAAAGCTTTCTCATAGTCGGGTCGAGCGTCGCAAAAAGCATATTTTCAGCAAGAACGTCAGCTTCTGTAAAATAGTTTAAAATCGTGCTTTTCCCTGCGTTTGTATATCCTACAAGTGCCGCAACAACGACATTGTCTTTTTCACGTCTGCTTCTTTGCAGATTTCTGTGCGCCTGAATTTCAGACAGCTCATTTTCGAGTGAATGTATTCTTCTGTGAATATGACGGCGGTCACTTTCAAGCTTTGTTTCACCCGGACCTCTTGTGCCTATTCCTGCGCCAAGACGTGAAAGCTGTGCACCCATTCCCGAAAGGCGGGGAAGGGCATATTTAAGCTGCGCCAGCTCAACCTGAATTTTACCCTCTTTTGAGATTGCCCTTTGCGCAAAAATATCAAGAATGAGGGTGCTTCGGTCAATGGTGCGCACGCCCGTATAGCTTTCAATATTTCTTATCTGACTTCCCGTAAGCTCATCATCAAAAATTAAAAGCGTAGCGCCAAGACTTTGTGCGGCTATGCGAAGCTCCTCCATTTTTCCTTCTCCAAAATATGTCGAAGCCTCGGGATGGTCTTTGTTTTGCAGCATTTCGCCCACGATTTCAGCCTGCGCAGTTTTTGCAAGCTCGTAGAGTTCTGCCATAGACTCCTCTGTTGTATCGTCAAGTGTATTTAATGCGCCCGTATGAACGCCGCACAGTATAACCTTTTCAATTTCTTTTTCTGTTTCGTGCAAAATAAAAACCTCCGAAATAAACTTTGCATAAATATCTTTCCTCGCTTAATACTATTAACAGAAACGAGGTGCTGTATGAAAAAAATAATTTATTTTATATTAACCTATATCATTTGCCGTATTTTGGGAATCAGCGATATATGGCTCGGCTTTGCGCCTTTCGTATGCTTAATCCTTTTTACCCGTCTTGGAAATTCTCTTGTATGGGAAATTCCTATAGGAACGCTTATCTGTGCTATTATCATAAATGCCACGGGAAAGGATTTTACGCTGCTTCTAAGAATACTCATACCATGCGGCGCAGCGATAATTGCATATGCCTCCCCAAAACGCCTTGCACTGTTTTTCCCTGCGGCGGTTTTTTCGCTGTTTTTGAAAAATGCGTTTTGTGTAGCCCTGATGGGCGCATTTGTATGGTGCGGAATAAAGCTTTTGTTTGTTAAAGATTATTCTACCACAACAAAACCGATTTTACAAGCAACAACTGATTAATTTTAATATGCAGTAAAAAAAGAGTTGAATTTTGTCCTTTTATGCGATATAATTTTATATATCCTTTGTGAAAGGGCGAGGTTTTGTGGAAGAAAAAAGAACAACTACCGTTGTTAAAATAAATAATGCGGAATACAGAATAGTTTGTGAGGCTGACGAGGAATATGTTCGTCACGTTGCCTATCACGTCGATAAGAAAATGAGGGAGCTTATTTCACGGGACAAGCGCCTTTCAACCTCTATGGCGGCAGTGCTTACGGCAGTGAATGTCTGTGATGAGTATATGCAGGCGCAGGAGGATAATGAAAAACTGCGGGCTCAGCTTTTAAAATATGCCGAGGAGGCAGGGGCGAGCAAGCTTGCGCTTGACAAAATGAATGCGGAGCTTAATCGTCTGCGTGCAGAAAATCAGTCGCTTAAAATGAATGTTGTCAAGCTTGAAACAGAGCTGAAAAATAAAAAATATTAAAAGGGAAAAAGGTGCGTTCCTGCAGAATATGTCTTTTGTCGGGAGCGTGCTTTTTGTGTTTGGGTATGAAAAATAATAAAAATACAGAACTTCTTGCCCCTGCCGGAAGGTGGGAGGCACTTTGCGCAGCGGTGCAAAACGGTGCCGATGCAGTGTATATAGGGGAGCAATCCTTCAGTGCGAGAAAGAATGCCCAGAACTTCACCTGGGAAGAGGTGGAGGAGGCGGTGCGTTACTGCCACGTGCGGGGCGTGCGTGTGCATCTTGCACTCAATACACTTGTAAATGACAAAGAACTTAAAACATATGAAAGTGCAGTTATAAAGGCGGCAAATGCAGGGGTCGATGCCCTTATAATTCAGGATATTGGTGCGGCGACTCTTGCACACTCAGTTTGCCCTGAAATGGAGCTTCATGCCAGCACTCAGCTTACAGCGTGTAATATTTATGATGTCGAGGCTCTTTCTGAAATGGGTTTTTCACGTGTCGTACTTGCGAGGGAGCTATCAATGCAGGAAATCCGACATATCCACGAAAACACCGATACCGAGCTGGAGGCGTTTGTGCACGGTGCGCTCTGTATCAGCTTTTCAGGAAAATGTCTGATGTCCTCCTTTATCGGCGGCAGGAGCGGCAATCGTGGTATGTGCGCACAGCCGTGCAGACAAAAATATGACTTCGGGCAAAAAAACGGATATTTCTTAAGTCCGAGGGATTTGTGCCTTGCCGATAACCTTAAAGAAATGTGCGATGCGGGAATTACAAGCTTTAAGATAGAGGGCAGAATGAAAAGTGCGCAGTACGTTGCTGCAGTAACGTCTGTTTACAGAAAATATCTCGACAGCTTTTCTCCTCTTGCAAAGGAGGACGAAGAATACCTCAAAAAAATATTTGTCCGTGGTGACGGCTTCACAAAGGGGTATTTTGGCGGATATAATACGCCTGAAATAATGAACTATTCTATCAGCAATGATAATCTTACATTGCGTGCTGATGACACCGCACTTAAAGAGGCGGAAAATTCCTACCGTGACGGCGTGGAAAACAAGAAAATTTCCGTTGATGCAATCTTGACGTTAAGGAAAAATGAGCCTTCATCATTATCCCTTACGGACGGCGTGAATACGGTGACAGCCTACGGTGCAGAGGGAGAGATTGCCCAAAATCTTCCCCTTACAAAAGAACGTGCACACAGCCAGATTGCAAAGCTGGGACAGACGCCTTTTTCTCTCAATTCTTTTGAATTTACAGCCGATGAGGGGCTAATGCTTCGGGCGTCGGAGCTTAATTCTATCCGCAGGGAGGCGGCAAACGCCCTTGCAGAAAAAAGGGCACAAATCACCCCGAAAGAAACAATCCCCTTTTCCCATCCACAGGATAAAAATTATAATAGCCGCAACAAACCTCTTATCAGCGTGCAGGTAAGAACGAAGGAGCAGTTTGACGGCGCAAAGAAAGCTGACAGAGTGCTTGTTCCTCTTTCTCTGTGGGATGAGATTACACCCGATGAAAGGTGCTATGTCTTATTACCGCAGGTTGTCCTCGATGAAGAAAAAACGGAAAAACTGCTTGCACGCATCCCCAAAAGCTACGGCGTATATGCAAACACTCCGGGTATGCTTTCTCTTGCCAAAAAGCAGGGGAGGAAAGCAAACGCAGACTGGGGAATGAATATATATAACTCTGTCTCGGCAGCATCTTTTGAAGATGTTTGTGACACAATAACCCTTTCGACGGAGCTTTCACTTTCTCAGATTTCAGAAATTACGTCAAAAACAAAGCTTATGTGTGAGGTGGTCTGTCACGGATACCAATGTGTTATGACAAGCCGTGCGTGCCTTATCCGTGGAATTACGGGGAAATGTGACTGCACTAATGAAATCAGGGTAAAGGATAAAACGGGCGCACAGTTTACTTTGATAGGGGATAGTGATACGCATATTAATACAGTGCTCAATTCACGCCCTACCTTTATGGCGGATAAATTAAAAGAGCTTTATAAAAGCAATATAGGCGCAATACGGATAATTTTTACAACAGAGGGGAAGAATGAAGCAGAAACCGTTGTCAAAATGTACCGTGGTGAAATCGCCCCGACAAAACCTGCATTTTATACACGCGGATATTTGCTTAAAGGGATGTAAAAAAATGCGTAGACCGCATAAAACCCATTATAATATTGTTTTAGAGAAAGAAGAAGTATTAAAAACGATAAATAATGAAGTAAAATTTGAAAAAATCAAATTTTACTTTTAAACTATGGTTTTATGCTACGAACAAACTTCACCTCTCGCTGTATACACATACAGCTTCGGGTAATCCAAACCTGCGGTTTGGTTCAGTTTGTCCGTTCTACAACATTTTTACCCATCCCTTAAATAAAAAGTTTACAGCTTTATCCAAAAAAGTTCTTGATATTTATGGTAATATGTTGTAAAATATATCATAAGGAAAAATATTTTTGTTACGAAAGGATAGATAAAATGATTTCAGCAGGAGATTTCAGAAACGGTGTTACTTTTGAGTATGACGGAAGCGTTTATCAGATAATCGAATTCCAGCATGTTAAACTCGGTAAAGGTGCAGCGTTTGTAAGAACAAAGATTAAGAATGTTATTTCAGGCGGTGTTGTTGAAAAGACTTTCAACCCCACAGACAAAATGCCCAAGGCACACATTGACCGTAAGGATATGGAGTATCTTTACAACGATGGCGACCTTTTCTACTTTATGGATCCCGAAACTTACGAGCAGATTCCTGTAAGCCAAGATCAGCTTGGTGATGCACTCAAGTTTGTTAAGGAAAATATGCAGGTTAAGATTCTTTCCTACAAGGGAAATATCTTTGCTATTGAGCCTCCGAACATTGTAGAGCTTGCAATCACAGAGACAGAGCCTGGCTTTGCAGGTAATACTGCAACAGGTGCTACAAAGCCTGCAACACTTGAAACAGGTGCAGTAGTTCAGGTTCCCCTTTTCATCGACAACGGTGAAACAATTAAGGTTGACACACGTACAGGGGAGTATCTTGGCAGAGCGTAATTTCGGATGACAAGGTCATCCTTTCGAAACAGAAGTTTTATTTCATAAAACATTCTGCTTCGAGAAAAGGACTTTCGCTCGCGCGGCACTCACCGTGCCAGTCCTTGCATGGTGTTAAAATCGAGGTACATGCCCCCGATTTTAACAGATTTTATTGTCAAGGGGGTACCCCTTAACAATCCCCGTAAAAAGCTAAAAATCTTAGATTATTAAAATATTTTGGAGGGCAATATGAGCTATTTAACAGAAAAAATGGCGTATATCACAGGTCTTGCAGAAGGTCTTGATATCGACGAAACTACTAAAGAGGGCAAACTCCTTATCGCAATTGTTGATGCACTTGCAGATATAGCAGACGAGATTGCAGAGATAGAGGAAATTCAGGACGAAACACAATCACAGCTTGATGAGGTTGATGAAGACCTTGATGCACTTGAGGGCTATGTGTATGATGATGAGGACGATTTTGACGACGATGATGAATTCGGCGTTGAATGTCCCGCTTGCGGTGATATGATTTATCTTGACCCCGAAACACTTGCTTCCTGCGGTGACAAGATTGTATGTCCTGCTTGCCAGGAGGAAATTGAGCTTGAATTTGACTGCGATTGCGAAAATTGCAGTGAGTGCGGAGAATAATCCTTTCTCCGCAAAGGCTGTCACGCCCTCATAAATATGAGGGTGTGACAGTTTTTGTTCTATATTTACTAAATCTTAAAGGAAGAAGTTAAGTATGCGTACAACTATAAAAAACGATTTTTTAACAGTGGAAATAGATACACTTGGTGCGGAGCTTAAAAGTATTGTCGATAAAGACGGCGTAGAAAGGCTCTGGCAGGGTGATGAAAGATACTGGAACGGTCAGGCACCGCTTTTATGGCCCATATGCGGAAAGCTTACAGAGGGAAGGTACATATATAACGCCGTTTCGTATAATATGTCTGCTCACGGCTTTGGAAGAGATTGCGAATTTTCTCTCGAAAAAGCAGATGATGGCAGTGCAACCTATCTTCTTGTTTCGGATGAAAAATCAAAAGAGGTTTATCCCTTTGATTATGAGCTTCGTGTTATATATGCTCTTGAAGAAAACAAAATAAATGTTACCTATGTTGTAAATAACAAAACAGACGGAGATATGTATTTTTCAATCGGCTCTCACGAAGCATATATGTGGGAGGGAGAGACGGGCGATTTCAGTGTCCGGTTTGAAGGTGTAGATACGCTTGAAAATTCTCTTCTTAACGGACCGTTCCTTTCAGGAAAGACGGAAACCGTTGTTTTGGAAAATGGTGAAATGCAGCTTGTAGATGATGATTTTGCAGAGCGTGACACATATATTTTCAAGAATATCAGTGTGAAGAGAGTTTCTCTTGTGGGTAAAAACACAAAGAAGAAAATTATGGTTGATTATCCCGAAACTGCCCACCTTCTTTTGTGGAAAGAGCCAAAGGCGCCGTTCTTATGTATAGAGCCGTGGTGTGCACTTCCCGACAATGACGGGGTTGTAAGCAATCTTCCCGAAAAACCGGGCATAAATAAGCTTGCTAAAAACGGTGTGTTTAAAAATACACATACGATTACAATAGACTAAAACAGAAAGGGTATATTTTATGAAACGTACTACCATAAAACAGCTTTACAGAAGCACAGACCTTAAAAATGGGGAAAAGGTGCGTGTTGCGGGATGGATACGCTCTATCCGTGCAAATAACAATGTCGGCTTCGTTTCAATTAATGACGGTAGCTTTTTTGACTGCCTGCAGGTCGTTATTGAAAAGGACAAGCTTGACTCTTATGATGCCATTGCATCGCTTAACGTAGGCAGTGCCGTATATTTTGAGGGTAGCATTGTTCTTACCCCCGATGCAAAACAGCCTTTTGAGCTTAATGCAGATGTTGCAGAAATTGAGGGTGAGTCAACTCCTGATTACCCTCTGCAGAAAAAGCGCCATTCAAACGAATATCTTCGTACTATTGCGCATCTTCGTCCCAGAACGAATACGTTCTCTGCAGTTTTCCGTGTGAGAAGTATTCTTGCATATGCAATTCATTCCTTCTTTAACGAAAGAGGATTTGTATACGTTCACACCCCCATTATAACTACAAGTGACTGTGAGGGTGCAGGGGAGATGTTCCGTGTAACCTCTCTTGATATTGAAAATCCCCCTAAGAATGAGGACGGCAGTGTTGATTTCTCTCAGGATTTCTTCGGTAAACCTACAAGTCTTACTGTAAGTGGTCAGCTTAACGTGGAAACTCACGCAATGGCACTTGGAAGTGTATACACCTTTGGTCCTACCTTCCGTGCGGAGAAGAGTAATACCCCACGTCACGGTGCAGAGTTCTGGATGGTAGAGCCTGAAATCGCTTTTGCCGACCTTGAGGACGATGCACAGCTTGCCGAGGATATGCTCAAATATATTATTAAATATGTTCTTGATAACGCACCCGAGGAAATGGAATTCTTCAATAAGTTTATAGACAACACACTTCTTGAAAGACTTAATACGGTGCTTAATTCTGACTTTGGCAGAGTAACATATACAGAGGCTATCAAGCTTTTGCAGGAAAGCGGAGAGAAGTTTGAATATCCTGTAGAGTGGGGCATCGACCTTCAGACAGAGCACGAACGCTATCTTACAGAAAAGATTTTCAAGCGCCCTGTATTCGTTATGGACTATCCCAAGGATATTAAGGCGTTTTATATGCGTATGAATGACGATGGAAAGACAGTTGCCGCTATGGACTGCCTTGTTCCCGGTGTAGGTGAAATCATCGGAGGAAGCCAGCGTGAGGAAAGGCTTGACCTCCTTGAAAAACGTATGGCAGAGCTTGGACTTGACCCCAAGGATTACTGGTGGTATCTTGACCTTCGCCGTTACGGCAGTGCAAAGCACGCGGGCTTTGGTCTTGGTTTTGAAAGGGCGCTTATGTACATTACAGGTATTTCCAATATCCGTGATGCGATGAGCTTCCCCAGAACAACCGGCTCTGCAGAGTTCTGATTTGAGAGGGCTTTATACTATGAAAAATTTACTTTATGCAGTTGCTTTCTTCGGGGCTTTCTGGTTAATTGGTCAGTATTTTGGTGCGCTTGTAGGCTTTGGTGCGCTTTTGGTTGTAATCGCAGTTATTATGTGGAACAGACGTGCACTTATCCTGACACAGTTTGCCTCTCAGGCGTATTATATAAAGGGCAATGTTGAAAAGGGTGAAAAGCTCTACCAGATGGCATATAAAACAGGGCTTATGAATGCGCAGTCAAAAATCTCCTATTCATCATTCTGTCTGCGTGAAAACCGATTTGATAAAGGCAGAAGACTTCTTAATGAGGTTATTAATTCAAGCCGTACGTCTACAGAGGATAAAATTAATGCAAAGCATAATCTTGCTGTCCTTACGTGGAAAGAAGGAAACCTTGAAGAGGCTATAAAGATTGCGACCATTGTTCACAAACAGATGCCGTCCACAAGCACCTACGGAACGCTCGGCGTACTTCTTCTTGAAAATGCAAAGAAAGAGAAAAACTATACAGAAACACTTGAATTTCTCCTTGAAGCATACGAATATAACGAGGATGATAAGACCATTGCCGATAACCTTGGCGAGCTTTACTACATCACAGGTCAGTATGTAAAGGCGAAGGAGATTTATTCAAAGCTTCTCGAAAAGCAGCTGTTCACACCGATGCCCTATTACAATTATGCACTTGTGCTTAAAAATATGGGTGATATAGACGGCGCACGTGAAAACTTTGAAAAGGCACTTAATTGCCGTTTTACAAGCGTGCTGACCGTAACAAAGGAAATGGTACGTCAGGAGATTGATAATCTTAATCAATAAGAAAAAGGGGAGTGTGACAAAGTGCTTTTGTCACACTCTCTTTAAGAAAATTTCTTGACGTAATGTAGCTTTTATGCTATTATATACGAGGTGGCTGATTTGGAAAACAAATTTATGAAACTTGCCCTTTGTGAAGCTGAAAAAGCAATAGAAGAGGGGGAGATGCCCGTCGGCGCAGTAATAGTGCGTGATGGGCAGGTAATTGCAACCGGGCATAATGTACGTAATATTACACATGATCCAACACTTCACGCAGAGATTGTTGCAATCCGCAAAGCGTGTGAAAAGCTTTGCGACTGGCGCCTTTCTGACTGTGATTTGTATGTCACATTGGAGCCGTGCGTTATGTGTAGCGGTGCAATAATAAATTCACGTATGCGTAGCGTCTATTTCGGTGCGTATGATGCAGAATACGGCGCTGCAGGCGGCAGAATAGATTTGTTTTCAAAATCATATTTTGGAAGTAATACCCGCATTTACGCAGGTATTATGGAGGAAGAATGTACCACTATGCTGAAAAACTTCTTTGCTTCACTGCGAGAAGGGAAGAAGAGCTAAATATTGCTTGTTTTTTACTCCATCAAAACGGAGCGAATTAACATACTTGGAGAAGTATCGAAGAGGTCATAACGAGAACGACTCGAAATTGTCCCAAAATTTTAGAAGTTGTTGGAATACAATTCTCCGCAAACGCCGTAACGGTGCGGTTTTCAGCAATCGGTGCTGACAAAATTAAAAATCTTTTCTAATGGAATTTCTAATAAAATTTAATATTTGCTTTAAACTCATTTTTGAGTTTAGATATACAAGGACGGGTATCGAAGTGGTCATAACGGGGCTGACTCGAAATCCCCTAGGTTACACTGTAACTATACCCCTACAAATGGCTTAACCACGCGGGTTTAAGCGAGGTTCAAACTTTGTTTTTACACCCTTATCTAGCGGTTTTTCTAGCCATTTCTAACATTTTTCTAACAAAAATTTATAATTTGCTTGTTTTTTTCTCCGTCAAATCGGAGTTCAAACATATCTGGAGATGTACCCAAGTGGTTGAAGGGTCCGGATTCGAAATCCGGTAGGTCGGTTTTGCCGGCGCTAGGGTTCAAATCCCTACATCTCCGCCAAAAAGCGTGATGATTTTAATGTCATCACGCTTTTTCTGTTATATACGCCTATCCAACAAGGCATCAATATACCCCAAAACTTTATTCCTATTTCCTTCATTCAAAAGCTTTATTTTTTCTAATATCATAAGATCTTCTCTGTCTATTCCTTTGTTGTTCTTATTAATTATAACTTCTATCGACACACGCAATGCTTCAGAAAGTTTAATCAATGTTTCAAGTTTGGGTGTATTTAACCCAAGTTCAATCCGCGATATTTGCTGTTGGGAGAGTTCCGCTCTATCCGCAAGTTTTTCTTGAGATATGTTATGTAGTTTGCGTAATGTTTTTATTGTTTCCCCTAAATCCTGTTTGTTGTAATCCATTGTTTTCTGCTCCTTAAAATAATTCTATTATACCGTGCAGAAATTAATACAGTCAACAAATCTTGTTTTTTCTAAGAATAACAAAATAACTCAATTTCTTTTTCATGCTCTCTATGTTGCGTTACACGCCCTTTAACAGCCGTCTTATTTGCGAGTTAATGTCTTGGGTGGTGTAACTACCCTACCCGAGAGAGTTTTGTCTTACAACCCCTTTAACAGCCTTGGACATCGGTCCTCAAAATCGATTTTAAAGAGTGGGGGCTGTTGCTATTATTATAACATTGTTAAAATCACAATACGAATAAATATCAATACATACTAAAATATATAAAAATCTATTTTACTATATACAAACAAAAAGAAATGTGATATAATTATTTTATATTCGCATAAGGAGTGTTAATTATGCCAGAAATCGAAAGATGGGTTTCAAGTAAGGAAATTGCCCAATATATAGGAATTAACAAAGATACACTTCAAAGATGGATTACCTCAGGTAAAATACCTTGCCATCGCGTTGGTCGTCTTTGGAAATTCAAGATAAGTGAAATAGATGAATGGATAAAGAGTGCCTCCACTTCTAACAAGCTATAAATGAGGATGTCATATGATATATAACAAATCCATAACTGCAACTGTCTATATTGTAAACGATAATCGTATATTATTACATAAACACAAAAAATATAATACGTGGTTCCCAGTAGGTGGTCATTTAAGGTCAGATGAACTCCCTCACGAAGCTGCGATAAGAGAGGTAAAAGAAGAAACCGGACTTGATATTACTTTACTAGAAACTGAACATGTAGCAAATTTTGATATAGGTCGTGTTGAGCGTATACCAGAACCCTTTTGTCTATATCATGAAGATGATATAAATGAACAGTTTTTAGATTTTATCTATATTGGAATATCTTCGCAGAACCAGGTTGAACCAAATATAACAGAAAGTCAAGAACTTCGTTGGTTTTCAAAAGAAGAATTACAAGCAGAAGAAATTAAAATTCATGTTAAAAATACTGCTTTAACGGTATTAAGCTTTTTAAATAAATAAGGAGGATATAAAATGTCTATAGCTTCAAATCAATTTGAATACGATATAGTAAAAATGGTCGAAAAATATATTGGAAGTAATTTACCATATGACTTACCATCTTGGTTGTTAGATGAAGGCGTTAGACCAGGATCAAAAATATTAGCCGTTAAAGGAATCGGAAGTCAGGATAGAAGAAATAAAACAGATGTAATTATTTATCTTCAGGACTCTGAACCTATTAAAATTTCAGCAAAATTAAGGAATGCAGATTACTTTGGGAATTGGTATGGTCACAAACGTTTTTTGCTAGAGTTCGGCGAAGATGCATTCTACAGAATGACCAAAGCATCAACTGATTTTGCTAATAAATGGGCAAAAACTGCAACGGCTCCATTTGTTGGTGTAAGTATCTGTTTTGGAAGACGCAAAGGCAGGACCGGTCAGGATTTTACGGAAATATTTACACCTCAAGATATATTAACAGTTGCACGAGGCTATGGCAATGGAGATAGTACAGCAAATTGCATGTACATTGATAACAGTAGCGCAAAAACTATAATAGAATTAATTAACAACATTGAGGAAATATCTGTAGAAACGGTAACTTTAGCCACCGATTCATTCAAAGTTGCTCATAGACCTATAAATCCAATGACCGAAGGAACTAACCGAGGTAAAAATGTCTACACAAGATTCTTGCCATATAGAGCTCTTCCCGAGAAGACAATTATCACAAATCCTCAAAGGTTATTTGCATTAGGAGAATTTGTTCGCATTGAACCAAATTGTTTAAACCACAATCACATATTAAACGATCTAGAAGAAAATTATAATATAATTATTCCTAGAAAAAGACTTGATAATTATTGATTTTAGAGTTAACATACGAACAAAAAAAGAAATGAGGTATTTAACAAATGAATATTATAAGTCTTTTTTCTGGTGCAGGTGGTTTGGATTTAGGATTCGAACAAGCTGGTTTTAAAGTAGCCTTGGCAAATGAATATGATCCAACCATTTGGGCAACTTACGAAAAAAATCATAGTGCTAAATTGATCCAAGGCGATATTAGAAATATAAAAGCTGAAGATTTCCCCATCAATTTAGATGGTATAATTGGTGGTCCTCCATGCCAAAGTTGGAGTGAGGCTGGTTCTCAACGCGGAATCAATGATTCGCGTGGTCAATTATTTTATGATTACATAAGAATACTAAAGCATGTTCAGCCCAAGTTTTTTCTTGCAGAAAATGTAATCGGAATGTTATCGAACAGACATTCCAATGCAGTGCAAGAGTTTTTACGGTTGTTTGATGAATGTGGTTATCATGTATCTTTAACTCACATAAATGCTTCCGATTATGGTATCCCTCAAGATAGAAAGCGTGTATTTTACATAGGTTTTCGCAAAGATCTTAATGTTAATTTCAAATTCCCTGCTCCATCCACTACAAGTCAAAGCGATAAGAAAACATTAAGAGACGCTATTTGGGATTTGAAAGATACCGCTGTCCCTGCTCTAGAAAAAAACAAAACAAATCCTGCAACAAAGTTCTCTAATCATGAATACTTTATTGGAGCATTCTCCACGATATTTATGAGTCGTAATAGAGTAAGGAGTTGGGACGAACCCGGTTTTACTGTTCAAGCATCTGGGCGCCAATGCCAGTTACATCCTCAAGCGCCTAAAATGTTGTTTGTGGAAAAGAATAAAAGAATATTTGTTCCTGGAAAAGAGGATTTATATAGAAGATTAACCGTAAGAGAATGTGCTAGATTACAAGGGTTTCCTGATGATTTTGAATTTATCTATAACGATGTTAATGATGGCTACAAAATGATCGGAAATGCAGTACCTGTTTATTTGGCTAAACAAATTGCCGTTGAAATCAAAAAAGCTTTAAACACTCTATAAAATAAAACTCGATCATTTAGATCGAGTTTTATTTTATAGACAATCAAGAAAAATCGTGATATAATTATTGCATCATATTATGATAGGAGAATAATTATGCCACGCTCTAATAACATGGGTCGCTCATTTGAATTTATGTTGTGCGACCAAATAGCTAGGACATTTCCTAATATCAAGTTCACTGAAAGAGCATTTAATGAACAACAACGGGATGCAGAACATTTCTTTAGTCTTAATCATTTAATACAAGAAGAATATATTAAATCTACCGAAATAATTTGCAATACATGGTTAGTAGATAAAATTAACAAATACGATTTATATAGTTTAGATAGATTGCCAGATCGCGCTGGTGTTAAGGGTGATGTCACAGACATCTGTATTAAAAATTATGCAGAACAAATTAACATATCTTTAAAACATAATCACGATGCACTTAAGCATCCGAGGATCTCTAGGGTTCCTGCTTGGGTAGGAATACAAAAAGATCATGAATACATGAGAATTCACGATCAAATATGGGAAGATTTTTTTGATGCCGCTGCCCAGCTTAATCCTAACGCAGTTTTATTTAAAGATCTTATAAATATAGAAAAAGATTTTGTTAATGATAACCTATATTTCCCTTTTTGTAAATTAATTTCGTCCTACCTAAATCAATTCACATCAGAACCTGTAGCTATACAGCAAATGTTTGATTTTTTAATAGGAAACTGTAATTTTTATAAAATTATAGATCGAAAACATTTCATTGAAATACAAGAATTTATCAATATTCCAAAACCAACACATGTAGAAATATCTCAAACTTCAAAAAGTTATATATCAATAAATTTTGATAATGGAGTTTCTCTGTCACTAAGAATACATACTGCTGAAAAAGAACTAACCGCTTCTGCAAAATTTGATGTTAGAGGTAGATTTGAAAATTTACCAATAATAGAAATACAAAAATAACCAAAAGTGCACTATGCTTATAGCAAAGTGCACTTTTTTGTCATCCAATTTGTTTAACAATTTCAATTAACTTATTATAGTATTTCACAGCAAATACTTCACTTCTTTTTTTAATGCATTCCTCATCCCAAACATCTTGAGATTTGTAATCATTAATAAATTCTTCAACAAAAGTATACTTAGAATCTGTATAATATGTTGATTTTTCTTTTAATGATAATCCATGAGGTATTTGGGAATTGATACGCTGTTCTAATAATAACAAATTACCAATTGACAAAGTATATTCCGTACTATCATCTTCATCTAAAATATGTTCAATAGATGATTCTAATTCCTGTACATCTGAATCGCCTATTATCATTTCCCACTTATTTATGATATGTTTTGTTAACATATTTGTAGGTATAGTGTTTTTGCTAAATTTAAGTTCTTTAAAGTTAGTAACAAACTCTTCTTGAGTTGGTACCAATTCTACAAGTTGCTCTTTTAACAGTTTCCTCGCATTTAAAACATCATCACTACTTGTAGAACTATGTAAGGCGTGAGCAAAGCTATTTAAAGGTGTTTCAAGGCTTGATGTTCTCTTTGATGAAATAGCATTGTACATCAAATGAAAGGCGGACAATCCTTTAATTATATTTCTAAACGCCTTACATCCTAAAAAATCAGTATATTTATGCAAGAACAATAATGACAATGCAACAGGTCTTATCTGAACTATACCATAGACATTGTTTATAGCATTAATTTCAGTAATAAAAAAATTATATTCCTTTTTATTTGAGAAGTCCTCCTCTAACGAAGGCTTTAGAATCATAGAATAAAGTTCCGAGGCTTTATCCATCTCATTTAAAAATTTAAGATAACCTTCTTCTGTCTTCGAAATTCTGTTCAAAAAAGCCGAATAAAGTTTGTTATCTTGCACCTTACCATAATACGCTGTCCAAAAGTGTCGATAAAATGTTGCAAACTCTATTCTCTGATTTCGACTACAAAGATTATTTCTTATATTTAACCATAGTTCTTTAGCAGTATCAGCTGGAACTTCACTATCAAGTTTTTCAAATATTGCATTTTTTATTAGGTCTACACTCGCAAGTTCTTTTCCTTTAGCATTGAGTATTTCAAATATCATATTTGCATATTGTTCATCCGTTGTAGATATACAAATAACAAAGCTTCTCAATAGTTGATCTCTAATCGCTTTAAGAATGTCGATATACTGTAATTCGGAAATATCCACTTTGTTTATGCGTATCAACCGTTTTTTTATGCCACTCTTAGACAATTGTTGTTTAAAAAACTTATTCGCAGCAAAAATCCGTTCTTCCTCTGTGTTTTTCGGTTCGATTTTACCTTCTGTCAAATTTTGTATAATAAATTGGAAAAAGGGTTTAGGGGTCTCATTCTTTAATACCGCGTATTCTTTTGTATTTGCATCTTTTCCAATGACGTATTCCCACAAAGCTTTTGACAAACCATCTTGTTTTTCTTTTGCAAATAATTTTGCTATTACAGAAAGAAAAATTGTCATTGTGGTAATTCTTTGTTGACCATCAACAACAGATACTTCTAATTCTTTTTGATCATCTAAATCGCCTACCAGTAGCAAACTCCCCCAAAAATACTCAGATGTATCTAGTTCACCAGAAGAATTCAAATGAATTCTCGATAATATATCATCTAAAAACTCGTTCAGTTCTACCTTCCCCCAAGTATATTCCCTTTGAAATCTAGGTATAACGAATTGTTTCTTGCAACTAAATAGACCGCCTACAGATTTCTTGCCTGATTTAAAATCCATCAATATTCACCACTTTCAATTTATCTTGCCAATTAATTTCATTATATCACTTCTTTCGACAAATCTCAAGTAGTAACCGTTTTTTAATCAAGTACATTTATAACTTGTACACCTTTTCTATTTGCATAATCAACCGTATTTTTCGTCCCACTCTTTTGACCATTGAATACTGCAATTACAAGATTTGACCTATCAACCATCCATTCATTTCTTGCCTGAAAGCAACCTGTAAAATAATGATCATTGATTTCTTTTACAAGGTCAGCATTTTTGATTATCTTATTAAACCTCATCTTTTCTGTCATACTACGCCTACTCTCAAAATTGGGGTGTGGCAAAGCACATATAAGATGTAAGTCCTTGTTTGCTTTCTTTCTCTCCAATACAATCTCTGCTGCCCATATATCCGTTCCCATTGCCATACCTGTTATAAAGGTTACATACCCCTCTGCAACAGCCTCGTCTATTGCTTTTTCTAGTAATGGCTTAATTTCCTTTTCCCCAAGTTCCATTTTGTCAGGTCTATGCCCTGTAAAACAACATCTGTGTAATCTTAATTCTTCTTGATTCATAGTTTCTCTCCATTATCACACATAATCAACATTATGTGTGTAACTTTGAGTCTGAAAACAAAAAAATCGCCCTAATCGGCGATATCAGTTACCACGATTTTCAAAGAGTTCCAGACCAATGAACTTCAAAATTTTCATTGGTCAATTTGGTATGTCCAAATTTTCTGATTTTCTTCTAAAACTCCTTGAAACATTGACCTTTATGTACTTTCGTGGTATAATTTATTCAAATAAATTTATAACTTTGCCACATAATGTTGATTATGTGGCTTTAATTTTGCATCCGCACAAGTCCTAATTTCTGCATCTGCCTGCGGTGAATATCTCCGTCTTCAATGGTGTAAATTCTGGTTGTGTTGATACTGCT
>JAZODM010000049.1:0-2545 GCA_045596985.1 Clostridia bacterium | reverse complement strand
CCTCTACCTGGAAGCGGATTTGCGCCGTAGACGGTGTGCCGAATTTCAAATCCAGTGTTCCGTTGGCGTTTCCATCTACAGTAACATTAGCTGTTTTTGTTTTAAAATCAAAATCCACTTCAACCTTTGTCCATTTTTTCGGCGTATCTGCCGCAAGTTTTTTATACAGCGGCGAATTGCCGGCATCGGAGTACAAAAGAACAGATGCACCTGCGCCCAGGCTTTTCACGTTAAAGCTGAGATGCAGGGTTTGATAGTCGGTCAAATCCAGCGCGCAGGTTGTGCGAATACCGGCAGTGCCCGTTGACTCAGCCGGACGGTACATATGCAAAAATTGATTGCCCTCCTCCGCTTCAACGCGCACAAGCGCGCGCACAGAGGTGTTTTCCGCAACTGCACTGACAGCGCCCATCATTGGACCGACATCCGGCTTTACGCCGGGTGTGCCGTTTTCAAAATCCACATCAAACAGCTTTTTTAATTCACCCGGCTCTTTTTTGATTGCCGATACACTCAGCGGTGCAGCGCACGCAAGCACAAGCATACATACTAAAAAAACTGCAAGAACTTTTTTCATACTTATTTTCTCCTTCCGATATCCCTTTACTTACATTATACAAGGTTTTTTATAAACTACAATACGAAAAAAGCTACTTTATATATGTGTTTGTATACTTTTCAAAAAAATGCTTGTGCATTTATCGGTTTATGCTATACTAATAGTATACAAATAATGTGAAAACCAAAAAATTCCCACACAATTTTTATATTTGATTACCTGAAAGGGGAGCTGAAATGAAAAACTTGGATACAACTACGCTTGAGTACAAAAGAGAAGTATACGATTACAGCTACGGTGTCCGCCAACTGATTACATGTTTCAAACAAAAGGTGACAGACGACTGGTATTTTACCGGGGAGGCACACGATTTCTGGGAAATGGTCTATGTTCTGGAAGGGACGCTCTGGGTTTCAGAAGAGGGGCGTGTTTATAAACTGCAAAGCGGCGACATTATCTTCCATAAGCCAATGGAATTTCACAAGCTTTGGTGTAAAGACCCCCACGGCGCAAGGTTTCAGGTCATCAGCTTTGCGTATTCCAACACAGATATAGAGTCGCTCAGCGACGATGTATATCGTCTTTCGTTAGACAGTGCATCCTTTTTGGAAGAAGTTTATACCGGCATTACCGAAGCATTTCATGCAAACATTGCCGTGACGCAAAAGCCGGAAAGCGAGAGAAACCGCATCCGTGAAAAGCTTGCATTATTAAATCTCGAACAATTTCTTCTGATGTTGACCTCCAAAACGGATAAGAGCATCGAAGCCAGACAGCACACAACCATGACCGGCAATTACAAACTGATTATGGACACCCTGCAGGAAAATTTGAATTACAATCTGACAATCGACGATATCGCAAAGCTCTGCAATATGAGCGTCAGCAATTTAAAAAAGACCTTCAATAAGTATGGAGACGGTGGCATCATGCATCATTTCACGCGCATGAAAATCCAGCGCGCAACCAAGTTTTTAACGGCATCCCGTTCCATCGAAAGTGTTGCGCACGCCTTTGGATTTAAAAGTGCCAGCCACTTTTCGGTAGCGTTCAAGCGCGTAACAGGGATGACGCCATCGGCGTTTAAGAAGCAACGATAAAGCAATACGATAAAAAAAGCTTTAACCGTAAAGTCGAGCGCATCTTATGCAGCAAAAAAGCAGAGGAAAATTTTCCTCTGCTTTTTAAATTCATTTTCACCTTTAGCTATACGCTTGCCACGCAGTATTTCCCATTTTCGGCTTTGTCGACTTCAAATCTGCGTATTAAGCTATGCCCGCTCAGCAAGCTCGTATTCCACCGCAAATGCAGCCTCTTCTGCTTTTTGAATGCGCACAACGATTGCATCGCCCGGGTCAAGACAAATCGGCATAGACTTTGTTTTTTCGTGCAGAATATACTGCTTGCCGTCCTTTTTACTTACCTCATAGATGCGGAAGCTGTCCTTGAGCTCTAAGCTCCCGTTCAGCGCCTTTTCATAGTCACGGTTTAAGATTACGGCATAGCGGTTGCCGTAATCATCTTCCAGCTCACCAATCGAGCAGCGCTTCGGCAGCTTACCTGCAAAGATTGCGCTTTCCTCAATCGTATTGACATACGGCTTGATCAGCTCACAGCCCGGCAGCAAATCGTCGCTGTGATATACAAGCTTGGAGGTCAGCGCCATAAGTGTATTACCGAGCGCCTTTACCTCTGCGTTAATCTTTGTCTGCTCCGGCATAAATTCGCCCGGATTGCCTGCCGCGTCTAACAGCTTATTGCCCTCCTGCCCTGCCGTATAGTTCTGCAGGCCCTTTGCACCGTGCAAAATTGCGGCATACATAAAGCAGCGCACCATCGGGAAGATAAAATATTCTGTGCACGGATAGAGATAAAAGCCCTGATAGTAGAACCAGAACGGCAGATTATTTTCGAGAGCAACCTGTCTGTGCAGGCCCATATCCAGCCACATAAAGGTATCGTCCAACTGATTTTCGTAGTTATAGG